>CAZJEU010000031.1:0-6355 GCA_964545115.1 uncultured Christensenella sp.
AAAACTTTTATTTTAAAATAAATAAAACTCAAAAAGAAAAAAAAGAAAGATTAAATAATAACAAAGTTTAAAAATAAGTGAGTTCTAAAAATAAAAAAAGAATGAAAAATCATTCTTTTATCTAAATGTTTTAAAACGAAAGATTATTTCATCAACGGAAAAAGCACCACGTCTCTCAAATTTTCTTGGTTGGTCAAAAGTCCTACCATCCTGTCCACACCGAAGCCCAACCCAGAAATCGGCGGCATTCCTCTTTCCATGGCACGCAAAAAGTCTTCATCCAATTCCATCGCCTCGTCATCACCTTGTTGTCTTGCCAGCGACTGCGCTTCCAACGTTTCCCGTTGCACAATCGGGTCGACCAGCTCGCTGTATGCTTTGCAAATTTCATCTCCACACACAAGCACCTGAAACATATCAATCAATCTTTCATCCTTATCATTTCGCCTTGCAAGCGGCACAAGACAAGCAGGATAATTGAACAAAACAGTAGGCTGCACAATATTTTCTCGAATTTTTCTTTTATAAACATAGTCAATCACGCCGCCCACCGTTTTAATGCCTTCAAAATCTTCTAATGAAAACATTTTTGTGTCTGCAATTTTTCTCTTAATTTCGTCCACATCAGTAAAATCTAAAATGTTAAAACCCAGCATCTCGTTCAACGTCTCAGTATAGTTTATTCTAGCAAAATCTTTGGAAAAATCAAGCTCCTGTCCTTTATATTGAATAATCATTTCTTGGTTGCAAACAGTCTTTATTGCCTCACGCAAAAATGAAGTGAAAAACTGAATATTATCTTCAAAATTCCAATAACTAGCATACCATTCCACCATTGTAAATTCCTGCAAATGACTAGGGTCCATTCCCTCATTTCTGAAACATTTTGCCACTTCAAACACTCTATCAAACCCGCCAGCAATCACTTGTTTAAGATAAATCTCGGGCGCTATTCGAAGGTTGCAAATCTTGTTCAACGCATTATGTTTTGTATAAAAAGGCTTGGCACTTGCTCCACATACGGCACTCTGCAAAATGGGTGTTTCCACTTCCAAAAATCCGTGCTCACCGAGATACTTTCGCAAAAAATCTAAGAACTTAATTCTTGTTAAAAAGACTTTTCTACTCTTTTCGTTGCTCACAAGGTCCATTGCCCGCTCACGATAAATCATATCTTGATTGGCCAACCCGTGAAACTTCTCTGGCAAGGGCAAAATGGCCTTTGAAAGAAGAGAAAAAACAGAGATTCGCACTGTCTTTTCGCCCGTGTGTGTGGTATAAAGTTCTCCTTCTGCACCGATAAAATCGCCCACGTCCACCATACTTTTAAAAAAAGTATACGTTTCCTCGTCCACTTCATTCCTAGAAATGCTCAGTTGCAATTTTTCGTGGATATCTTCAATCGCCAAAAAAGAGAGTTTGCCCATAATGCGCCTGAAAGTAAGACGACCGCAAACACTCACCTTGCTGCCGTCTGGCAAAGATTTTGCTTGACTCAAAGTATGTGTTCTTTCAAATTTTTCTTGATAGACAATAGTTTTTTGCTTTTTGAGTTGCCTAATTTTCTCTTTTCTAACTTCAAACTCACTTGATAAGTTCTGCACGTCCATTTTGTTTTTTTCCTTCACTTCATTTTTTAGCTTTTTTCTTTTCCACTTTTTGCTTTTCTTTCTCTTCATCCACCAGTTTATTATATTGTTCAAACGCTCTGTCTATGGTGTCGATGTCCGACACAAGGTTAAGATATTCTTCCACCGAATCGTCTTTTTCATTTTCTTTTTGAACCACTTCAAACACAAGTGCCTCATCATCTCCGATAAACTCCATCTTTTCTATCGGTTTTAAGATGGCATAGATGTTGTCTTCCAGCGGAATGAGCGCAATCTGTTCAAACATAACTTCCTCTCCCTTTTCGTTGTAAAGCGAAATGGGACTGGTGTCTTCTTCATCAAATAGACTGTCGATTGGACTTTTTTTCTCCACAATCTTTTCTGTTTTTTTCTCTGTTTTCTTTTCTTCTTTCATTTTAATCTCCTCAATTTTATTTTGAATTTATATC
Source organism: uncultured Christensenella sp. (assembly GCA_964545115.1). GTDB lineage: Bacteria > Bacillota > Clostridia > Christensenellales > UBA1242 > UBA7862. Next base: position 2,060 of record CAZJEU010000031.1, read on the forward strand.
CAAAAAGTTTTGCAAAATTATCGTTGCAGAAACTTTATCAATAACTTTTTTTCTGTCTTCTCTTCGCACATCTGCTTCAATAAGCAATCTTTCCGCACTTACGCTACTTAGGCGTTCGTCCAAAAAGGTCACTTTAAGCCCAGTCACTTCCTTAATCTTTTCACCGAAAACACGTGTTGCTTTTGCCCTTTCACCTTCGCTGCCATCCATATTTATGGGTAAGCCAATAATAATTTCATCCACTTCCTTTTCGTCGCAAATGTTTTTAAAATAAGTCAAATCAGTCGTCAAATCTCGCCGCGAATAAGTCTCGAAACCGCTTGCGATGATGCCCAATGGGTCGCTCAGTGCCACTCCAATGCGCACTTCACCATAATCCAGAGCCATCTTTCGCATGTTTCCTCCACTTTTTTGACATAAACATTCTATCACAAATTTTCGCTTTGCAAAAATGTTTTATCACCAAATATCTTCAAAAAACTTTCAAAAAAAGTGCAAATATTCTTCTGCACTTTCCTTTTTTCATTATTTCTTAACCTGACTCATAACTTCTTCGGCAAAATTGTCTGTTCTTTTTTCCAGTCCTTCGCCCATTTCATAACGCACAAATCGTCTGATAGAAATCTTTTCGCCAATTTTTAAAGTTATATCGGTAACAAGGTCGGCAACTGTCATGTCTGGATTTTTCACAAACTCTTGTTCCATAAGGCAAAAGTCTTTGTAATATTTTTTAATTCTGCCTTCTACCATTTTTTCAGCAATCGCTTGGGGTTTACCCTCATTTTTTGCCTGTTCAAGAAGAATTTCCTTCTCTTTGTCCAAAACACTCTGAGGCACATCTTCTTTGTTGACATATTCTGGTCGACTGGCAGCAATCTGCATGGCAATGTCTTTGACAAAAATATTAAACTCTTCTCCACGCGCCACGAAATCAGTCTCGCAATTCACTTCCACCAAGACGCCAATTTTCCCGCCCATATGAATGTAACTGCCCACCACACCTTCTCCGGCAATGCGCCCTGCCTTTTTCGCAACAGTGGCAATTCCCTTTTCGCGCAAATATTCCACTGCCTTTTCGACGTCTCCGTCAGAATGAACCAGCGCTTTTTGACAATCTTGAATGCCTGCGCCTGTTTTTAATCTAAGTTCCTTAATAGCTTGTGCGTTAACCAATTTTAATTTCTCCTTTTTTATTTTTAACATAAAACACATATTTTTCCATAAAAAATACATTGTTTTGATGAATCTTCATCATTTCAAAAATCTATGTAGTTATATTTTTTTAAATTATTCTTTTTCAACTGGCTGCGAATCTTCTTGCGGTTGTTCTTGGCTTTCTTCGCCACCTTCCTGCTCTGCAAAAAGTTCTTCTTCGCCGTCCATACGCAGGCTCACGCCTTCTTTCGCTTCGATGACAGCATCTGCCATTGCGCCCACGATAAGTTTGATGCTTCTCATCGCATCATCATTTGCAGGGATGACAAAATCGACATCATCGGGGTCGCAGTTTGTGTCCACAATGCCGACAATGGGAATGTTCAGAGCTTTTGCTTCACTCACTGCAATATGCTCCTTTTTGGGGTCGACGACAAACAAAACTCCGGGAAGTTCATTCATCTCGACAATTCCGCCAAGATTCTTTTCCAACTTTTCCATCTCGCCTCTCAGTCCAGCCTCTTCTTTTTTGGAAATGAGTTTAAATTCGCCCATCTCTTCCATTCTTTTAAGTCTGTTCAGGCGCGCCACTCTCGACCTGATTGTTTTAAAATTTGTAAGTGTTCCCCCCAGCCAACGGTTGACAATATAAAACATTCCGCAACGCTTTGCATCGGTTTCCACTGCCTCCTGTGCCTGCTTTTTGGTTCCCACAAACAAAACATTTTTGCCACTCGCCACCATATCTCTAATATAAAGATAAGCCCTGTCGCAAAGAACAGAAGTATCTTCCAGATTGATAATGTGAATGTCATTTCTCGTTGTGAAAATATATTTTTTCATTTTTGGGTTCCATTTGCTGGATTGATGTCCGAAATGAACCCCCGCTTCAAGCAACTGCTTCATTGAAATTACTGGCATAAAAAAATCCTCCTTCTTGTTTATCCTCCCCAAAGTGTCGCAAAAATTGAGCGATATTTTTGCTTTTAAGCGCCTGCGCGCCACAAGAAAACACTTTGAGTGTGAATTTCAAACGGAAAAATTATATCATACAAAAAAATCTTTTGCAATAGTTTTCGTGCGTTAATTGATATATATTTATAGTAAAATCACAACTTTTTCAGTTTAATTCCATTTTTAAGGGCAAGTCTGAGCATTCGTTTGCGATAATCTTTCACTGCATTTTGAGTCGCTTTCACAGCAAGCAATGCCCCCGAATGGTTAGTTACACTTGCATCTTTCAGCGTCGAAGCAATGTCTTCCTGAGTCACCAGCAACGCATCGTCCACTTTTTTCCCTTTAATAAGTTCCATCATAACGTCTGCCAAAACAATGTCAATCACACCGCCAAAAATTTTGAATTTGGCATCTAAAATAACGTCTTCTTCCACCTTCAAATACACCTTAATTTCCTCGCCTTGTTCTCTCGAAAATTTTCCGATGCCGTTTGCTTTTTTAACCAAGCCGCCATTTTGAATTTGAATAAAACGTTGGGTGATTTCTTGACTAAACAGTTTTGACCTCTTTATTTTTTTTCACTTTCACGGTGGAAAATGAGCGTAATTTTGCTACACTCTCTTTTAAAATCTGCACAACATAATCGATTTCTTCTGTTGTGTTCGTCGTGGAAAAGGAAAATCTCACCGCACTTCGTGCCAGAGCAAGCGGCACATTCATTGCTTTTAAAACGTGACTGGGTTCGGTGCTTCCGCTTGAACACGCCGATCCGTTCGACACTGCAATGCCCGCCATATCTAAAAGGCACATCAACGCCTCGCCATCGACGCCACTAAAACTTAAATTTACCATTCCTGCCACTCGTTGGCTTTGATGTCCGTTCAAACTCACGCCGTCCATTTCTTCCAAAACTTTTCTAACAAAATAATCACGCAGACTTTTAAGTTTTTTACTGTCATAAATATAATTTTTGGTCAAAATTTCAAAGGCTTTCCCCAGCCCAACAATAGACGGCACGTTCAGTGTTCCCCCTCGTTTGCCCCTTTCCTGCTCGCCGCCGACAATAAGGTTTTCAATCTTAATCCCTTTCTTCAAATAAAGTGCCCCTATGCCTTTGGGTGCATGGATTTTATGCCCACTCACCGTCATTGCATCCACTTCCAAATCTTGAACGTCTATGGCAAAGTTCCCCACTGCCTGCACAGCATCAGTGTGGAAGATAACATCTTTTTCGTGGCTGATTTTTGCAATAGTTTTAATGTTTTGAATGGTGCCCACTTCGTTGTTTGCCGCCATAATGCTCACTAAAATAGTCTTTTGATTTAACTGGTCGATAAGGTCAACAATACTCACCAAGCCTCTGCTGTCCACTGGCAAATACACCACTTCAAAACCCATGTCTTCCAGTTTTTTGCAACTGTCCAACACACTTTTATGCTCAATTTGAGAAGTAATAATTTTGTTTCCCTTATGTCTGTTTGCAAGTGCCAAGCCCAGAATTGCCCAATTATTACTTTCCGTTCCACCCGAGGTAAAAAAGATTTCTCCCCGTTCGGCATTGATTGCCGCTGCGATTTTGTCACGTGCTTCGTCCACCAGCGCCAACGCATCTCGACCGAAAGAATGCAAACTGCTTGCATTGCCAAAATTTTGCGAAAAAGCACTGAGCATTTCGTTTAAAACTTCGTTATAAACAGTCGTGGTCGACGCATTGTCCAGATAAATCTTCTGCATATCAACACCCTCTTTTCTTACTTGTAATTTTACAACTTTTTCAGGTTTTGTCAAGAGTGGCTTTGCGCATTGCATTATTCGCCACACTTACAGCGCTGAAACTCTGCAAAAAGGACAAAAAAACAGACAACTTAAAACGGTTGTCTGAATTTTTGAAAAATTTTTATTTCATCGCTTCTTCAATCGCAGCCACAATCTGATTTTTTTGCCTTAATCCAACGATGCGATTCACTTCTTTGCCGTCTTTAAAGACAATCATCGTCGGCACACTCATAACGCCGAATCTTCTGGAAGTGTTCATTCCTTCATCCACGTCCAGCTTCATCACGTGGGCTTTGTCGCCCAGTTCCTCTTGCACGCTTTCTAACACCGGCGCCAACATTTGGCAAGGTCCGCACCAAGAGGCAAAAAAGTCAACAAGCACCACTTTTGGTGAAGTTAAAACCTTTT
>CAZJEU010000032.1:0-6162 GCA_964545115.1 uncultured Christensenella sp.
TTGCCAAGATGTCACGATTGCCTTTATCTGAGCAGGCAGTTTTTGCCAGTTTTGGTGACAAAAAGACGGCAAAAAAACAGCCCGAAACCATGAAAACAAAAGTTCCGAAATTGGTGGCAGGAGACTCGACCGCAGCGTTTAGAAAAGACTTGCCCACCAGCCGTGCGTTTAATCAAAAGGATTATTTTACTTGTGATTATTGTGGCTATGTGCAGGACAGTGCTGGCAGGTGTTTAAGTTGCGGAGCGCGGATAAAAATCAAGCGATAGCTTTGTTTGAACCAAAAAAACTGCCTTTGTAATAAAGCAGTTTTTTAAATTTTGATTATTCATCTTTGAATTTTTCAACTTTTTAAATTTGATTATTCATCTTTGAATTTTTTAACTTGATTTTGCGGTTTGTTCGACAATGGTGACAAATTTCTTTTTGCCGTGTTTAGTTTCGAACTTAACGTTGCCGTCTTTCAAGGCAAAAAGCGTGTGGTCACGACCGACGCCGACATTTTCGCCAGCGGCAAATTTGGTGCCACGTTGACGCACGAGGATGTTGCCTGCCAAAACAAATTGACCGTCGCCGGTTTTTATACCCAGCCGTTTTGCTTGGCTATCTCTGCCGTTTCGGGTGCTTCCGCCGCCTTTTTTCTTGGCGAAAAGTTGCAATATAATAAACATTTTATTCCTTAACCTCCAATTCAATAAAATCTGAAAAACCTTCGCGCAGGTCGCATATTCCGCAGAGCATTGTGTCTAAAATAATTTTCGCATCGTGCTTTTGTTCGGCAGAAAGGGTTTGTGGAAGTTCAAAACTCAAAAAACCTTTTTCTTCCTGTCGAGTGAGTTTTAAATTTATGCCTGCCACTGAGAAAAGCCCGAGGACTGCTGTTTGGACAATGCTGGAAAGTGCGCTGCAAACGATGTCTTCGCCTTTAACTCCATAGTTCGTGTGTCCGTTGCAGACGACTTTTGCGATGTTTCCGTGGTGTTTTGTGATTGTTATGCTTGTCATTTTTATGCCTTTTTGATGGACAAAATTTTGACTCTTGTGAAAGGTTGTCTATGACCTTGTTTTTTACGTTCGTTCTTTTTGGCTTTGTATTTAAAAACAACGATTTTTGCCGCTTTATCTTGCTTCAAAACTTCGGCTTCGCAAACCACATTTTTCAAAACGGGATTGCCTGTTTCCACTTTGCCGTCGTCGGTTGAAAGCATCAAGACGTCGAATTTCACAGTTTCTTGCGGCTGGGCATCAAGCTTTTCAACGTTCAAACTTTCGTTTTCGCTTACTTTATATTGCTTTCCGCCCGTCGAGATGATTGCATACATTTTCTTTCCTCCTTATCCTCCAGACTCGCTGAGTTAAGGTGGCAGAAGTTGCTCTTAAAAACCTTTTTCAAGCGGTTAAGCAAAATTTATCACAAAAAAGGTGCGTTGTCAATAACATTTAAGGTATAAAAAGGTGCAGAAAGTGAAGAATATATATGATAAAAGGAGCCGCAGATGCCAAAATCACATAAGGAAATAAGCGCAATTTTATTGGGCGAAATTTATCATAATTTGCAAACACTCAAACAAAACATCAATAATGTGGTGGACAAAGTTAAAGATAGCAAACTTAAACGAGAGTTGAAAAGACAGTTTAAGGACTATGACAATTTGAGCGAAGAGTGTGAGGATTTGGCAAAAATTGCGGACGTGGCGCTGAATGATAATAACTTTTTTAAAAAGATGAAATTGTGGTTTAGTGCCAATATGGCAACTCTGCTGGACAAGTCCAACAGAAAAATTGCTAGCATAAATATTTTGAAAACGACTTTGGGAGTTCTTCGTTTGATGTCCGTTTTGTCTGACTGTAAAAAATGCAAAAGTGAGTTGGTTTCGCTGGGGAAAAAGGTGCTGGAACTCCAAGAGAGCAACATCGAAAAATTGAAACCTTTTATCCTTGTAGAAAACAATAAAGACTGCAATGAAGTCACCACAAACGCCAAGAAAACAGGGGCTTTAAAATAAACATTAAAGGCACGTTTTTGAAAGACAAAAAGTTATAGAATAGAGATTATGGCACGGAATTTGAACAAAATCGGGGTAAAAAACCCTGTTAATAGAAAATTATGTTTTGCAGGCAAGCAAAATTTGGGCAAGTTCGTTGGACAAAATATGACGGTTAAGGTCACGCAAAATAAGCGCTTCGGTTTTGTTTAAAATAAATCTTTTGCCTTGTTTTATTTGTTTGTTAAGTTCGAAAAATCGCACTTTGGAAATGGTGATGCTGTGGTTGAGATTGCCAAGAGATACACGGTCGAATTCGATGCAGGTGAGAAGGTTTAAGTTGGTATTTGGTTTGACGAGAGTGCCGAAATAACCACGGGCATCCAGGTCGTTAATTTTGTAGGAAAGTTTTTGCAGACGAGAAACAAAAAGTTTGGCATTGCAAAAAACGCCGGAAAGACTGTCTACATAAGTTGCGTTTATAGCAAGGTCTTCTTCCTTAAAAACGGGCAGGTCGAACTGCGGAAAAAGCGTGGCAAAATTATTTTTTAAATCTTTTTTAATGTCTTCACAGTCGAGCGGTTGAAGAATGGCGAGAGTGTAATCTTCCAAATTATCCATCACAATGTTGCCTGCTAGATGAGTAAGAGTGCCGTTTTTTATCAAACAAATTTCTGCAAGATTATCATTTTTGTATCTGCCCCACAAAAGATGAGAAGAGAGAAAATTGAGCAGGTTGTTTTGCAAAATGCCGTCAGAAAAATCTTTCTCTGAAAAATTTCGAAACTCTAAAAAAGCGGTATGAAGACGTTTTCGTTGAATTTTAATCTTTTTTTCCAAAGATTTTATATATTGTTTTACACTTATTCCTTCATAAAAATCACTTTCTCGAAGGCGAGCGATTTTGCCACTTTCGGCATTTGTGATTTTAATGGAACAATCACGATTTAGTTGAAGGGCAAGTGTCCTGTTGTCAAGGTTTAGGTGCCTGTGACCATTGCAATCAAAGCCAAGGTCATCGGAAATTTTGTCTTTGATGGACTGGATGTTTTGTTGCGTTTTGAGTGAAAAAGTTTGAAGAATGGTTGAGAGAAACTTTTTTTGCTTGGGGTTAAGGTGCAGAGTTTTGAGCGTCTTTACCATTTCCACCACTTCTTCGTTGGCACTGAGAGAGAGTAGTTCCAGAAAATAGCGCACCATTTTTTCTTTGTCTTTTTCAAGAAACCACTTTTTCATTTTGTCCGTAAGTTCTTCTAAAAGGTCGCTTGGGGCGAAAAGGGCAAACAGGCGAAAAGCCCATTTGCTGGAAAAGAGTTTGTGACGGTCGGTGGCGACGTCGTAGACGACACGGCAGAGTTTTTGCAAGTCGGATGTTTCGACAAATTTTAGATATTCTTTGAGGGCGACAAACTGACTTTCCATCTCGCGAGATTTCATTGTTTCCATAACAAAAGTGAGCATTTTTCCGTTTAGATTTTCAAAATTTAGCTTGTGTTTTTCATAATATTTCTTCAAACGGGCGCCGTAAAGTCGCTCTTGGACGGCGGGGATTCTTTCTTCTATAAAAATCAGAAAATTGCGTTTGGAAGCAAAGTTTTCTAGTGAATTAAAGCCACATTCTTTCTCTAAAAATAGTTTTATTTTGGCGTCATTTAAACTTTCGTAAAGCGTTTTTAGTCGTTCTTTTATTTGGCGTTCGTCTTTGAAAAGGACAAGCAGTTGAACGGCTTTGAACATAGTTTCGCTGTTGCCTGTTTGCAACATTTCCTCTATTATGTTGAAGCCTTCCTGCTTGTGTGAGAAAAGTGCTTTTCTGATGAGAGAAAGGTTGTTTATGCCCCCTCTTACAAATTCGTTTATTAGTGTTCGTAGTGTTTTTACGGTGTTGACAGAGGCGTAGGTGCCTAGCCCTTCCCTTTTTTCGCTGGAAAGAAGAGATTGAATGAACAAGTCGTCGTCGCCATCTTTCAGGAAAATATCAAGATATTCTTTGAGGGGTTCTTTGAAGAAAAAGAGTGAAGAGGATTCGTCACAATTAAAAATTTCCAGAAAGAAGGGAGTGGTGAGCTTTTTGTCAATTTTGCAAAACATAGTAATCTCGATGAAACGGTCGAAATATCTTTCGCGAATGGAATATTGTTTGCGTGAACTTTTGTAGATGGCACTGCCCACGTGTTGAAGAAAAATTCTGTTTAAAAAAGCATTGAGGGCAAGAAAGGATTTGGACAATAAAAGAAGTTCGGTAAATTTTTTTAGAAGAGTTTTGTAGTCGAGCAGTTGCAAAATGACTTCGCCATATTCAGCCACTGCCGTGGGGTTGAGTGGCGAATATTCTATGTATTCAAGGGTGGCTTTTGTGAGAAGTTCCTTGTTGCCGATGTCCACCAAAAAAAGGTTGACCATTTGGTCTGACAAATGTTGAGGCAAAAAACTATCGAAAAACTCAAAGGTGTATTTTTTTAGGTCATCTAAATTTCTGACGTATTTCATAAAAAAATCCTCTTTTGTTACTTTTATTTTAGCTTATCTTTCAAAATTTCGAAAACGATTTTTAATATTTGTTTTCAGAATTTCGCTTTTTTACACCTAAAAAGTGCCGTTAATAGTTTTTAAGGCATTTTTGAAGGTAAAAGTTGAGGGTGCTTTTTCCAATAATTGAACATACTCTGTTTCATTTAAAACAGAGATGAGATTGTTGTTTTCGTCATAGATATGGAGATTTAAAAAAGAGAATTTGTCGATGTGGCGGCATAATTTGAAAATCTTTTCGTTTTCTTTTACGTAAAGATTTTTTATTTTTACGACTTTTCCAATTTTTTTGACTTCAAAAAAACTTATGGGAGAATATTTAAGACGCTCGTTTACTTCAAAAACACCGGACAAAATGCAGAATATTACAAAAAGATAGGTGAAATTTGGCGTGAAAAAACACGACCAAATAAAAATTAAAAAAAGCGAAAGAGAGAGTAAAATATTTATTATTTTGCAAAATTTCACGGCGAAGGTGCCTTCTTTTTTGCCTTTTAGAACGGCTAGCAAAACTCTGCCGCCGTCCAGTGGGAAAGCAGGAAGAAGGTTGAAAGCAAAAGTGATGAAATTGGCATAGCAAAACAAGTAGGTGAAATTATAGGTGAAAGGGAAAATCCACCAAAGGGCAAAACAAATGATGCAGATGACAAGGTTTGCAAGAGGTCCCGCAAGAGCGATTTTTATTTCGTCCTTGGGAGAAAGAGTGGTTGATTGCATGTTAAGACAGATGCCAAAAGGAAGAATTTTGATGTTTTTAATTTTGTAATTTAGTTTTTTTGCGACATGGGCGTGAGCGAATTCGTGCAGAAAAATGGTAACGAGATAGTTTAAAAACAAAAAGCCTTGACCAAAATAGATGAGAAGGCAGGCAAAAAATATGAAAGTGGGATGAACTTTTATTTTCAATTTTTCCATTCAATTTGGCTTATTTTGACGAGATTGTCGTTTTGGTAGACATAGATCCTGACGGGAAAAGAATGAGAAGCTAGCCCGATGGAGTTTTGGGCATTTACTTTTTCGCCTGATGCGACTCCGACGAAGTTCAGCCCGATATAGCGAGAAAAATAGCCTTGGGGATGGTCGATTTCTATATATTTTTCGTTGTTTGTCGTATAGCCAATGGAGCGGACTGTGCCATTTGCCACACTGGAAATGACGCCGTCGAATTTGTAACTGAGCAGTTCGTCGCTGACAGAAAGGTTTTGCTGGGAAGTGGGGAGAAAAAACTCGGCGACTTCTTGTTTCTTTTTGGCATTCATACCAAAAAAATAGGAGACGAAGGAGACTTCGCTGCCGTCATCGAAAAGGTCGGTGGTGGGGGTGAAACTGGTGGCGATTGATTTTAGATTGTTCATAATGAAAGAGCCCGTCCACGTGCCGAGATTGTCGCAGATGAAAAGAAACAAAAAAATGAAAAGGATGATGAATATGGTGAGATATTTTTTGGTGAAAGAAAGAGCTTTTTTAAAAAAACTTGTTTCTTTTTGCTTTAAAGGCTCTTTTTTGATTATCTTCATACAAGATATTTATGAATCAAATGCTTAAAAAATTCGCTTTTTTTACTCTTTTTGGCGAGAGTTTTAATTCAATCTGATATTTTCCGTCGGCGTCTATAAAATAGCAAATTTTCACCTCGTCGAGGGCGAGG
>CAZJEU010000033.1:0-6127 GCA_964545115.1 uncultured Christensenella sp.
AAACTAAAAGGTTTAACTATAATTAGAAAACATATGGAAAATAAAATTGAAAACGTCAGAAATTTCTGCATAATAGCACATATCGACCACGGCAAAAGCACCCTTGCCGACCGCCTTATCGAAAAGACAGGCACTCTTTCCAAGCGCCAACTCACCGAACAAGTGCTCGATAGCATGGACTTGGAACGAGAGCGGGGCATCACCATCAAACTTACCCCCACACGAATGTTTTACACTTTTCGTGACGAAGAATATACGCTTAACCTTATCGACACGCCCGGTCACGTGGACTTTACCTACGAGGTCAGTCGGTCGCTGCGTGCCTGCGAAGGAGCCATCCTTGTCGTGGATGCCACCCAAGGCGTGGAAGCCCAAACGCTTGCAAACGTCTATCTTGCTCTGGAAAATGACCTTGAAATAATCCCCGTCATCAACAAGATTGATTTGCCCAGCGCCCAAGTGGAAGAAACCAAAAAAGAAATCGAAGACATCATCGGGCTTTCCTGCAAAGACGCTCCGCTTATCTCTGCAAAAGACGGAGTGAACATCGAAAAGGTGCTGGAAAGCATCGTTCTTAACATTCCCAGTCCCAAAGGCAGCGCAGACAAACCGCTAAAAACGCTCATTTTCGACAGTTTTTACGACAATTTTAAAGGCGCGGTCAGCATGGTGCGCGTGTTTGACGGCAGCGTTAGAGCAGGCAGTAGAATTCGTATGATGAGAACCAACAAAAGTTATGAAGTCACCGAAGTGGGCGTTTTTTGCCCAGCGCCCAAAGCAGTTGCCAAACTGCAAGCAGGCGATGTCGGCTATATTTGTGCCAGCATCAAAAACATTGCCGAAACCAAAGTAGGCGACACCATCACCGACCACGAAAATCCCACACCATCGCCACTGGATGGCTATAAAGACGTCAAGCCAGTGGTCTATTGTGGAGTGTTTCTCTCCGACGGCGCCAAATATAACGACCTTAAAGACGCTCTTGAAAAACTCAAACTAAACGACGATTCCATTCAATTTGCGCCAGAAGTATCTACGGCGTTGGGCTTTGGCTTTCGTTGCGGATTTTTGGGACTGTTGCATTTGGAAATCATCACCGAGCGACTGGAACGAGAGTTTGATTTAGAGATTATCACCACGGCGCCCAGCGTCAGTTACAAAGTTATCAAAACAGACGGCTCCGAGCTGTGGGTGTCCAATCCTTCCACTCTGCCTGTGCAAAATGACATTGTGGAAATTGAAGAGCCCATCGCCAGTGTCACCATTCTTACGCCCAGCGAATTTGTCGGCAACATTATGGAACTGTGCCAAAACAAACGCGGAGTCTATCTTGATATGCAATATCTCGACGCCAATCGTGTTAAGTTGACCTACGACATTCCCCTAAACGAAATTGTCTACGACTTTTTCGACGGCTTGAAATCTCGTTCGCGGGGCTATGCCAGCATGGACTATTCCATCGATAAATACCAAAAAAGTGACCTTGTAAAACTGGACATTTTGCTAAACGGCGAAAAATGTGATGCCCTAAGCATCATCGTTCACCGCACAGGCGCATATGCCCGAGGCAAAAAACTTGCGGAAAAACTCAAAGAAGTCATTCCCCGTCAAATGTTCGAGTTGCCCATTCAGGCGGCAATCGGTGGCAAAGTCATCGCGCGGGAAACTGTTAGAGCAATGCGAAAAGACGTGCTTGCCAAATGTTACGGCGGCGACATTTCCAGAAAGCGCAAACTGCTGGAAAAACAAAAAGAAGGGAAAAAGAGAATGCGGCAGATGGGCAGTGTGGAGATTCCTGCCGATGCCTTCACCTCCATTCTCAAACTGGACTGATGAAAAAGTTGTCTTTATACATCCACATCCCATTTTGTGCCGGGAAAAAGTGCGAATATTGCAATTTTATATCTTTCAAAAGCGATTTTTCTGCCCAAAGAGTTTATGTAAAAAACCTTTTGACAGAAATTAAACTGCGAGCAAACCAAGTGGCAAAAGACTACGAAGTGTCCACCATTTTCATCGGTGGCGGCACGCCCAGTGTGCTCTCAGCAAAGCATATAAAAAACCTTTTAGGTCAAATCAGGAAAAGTTTTCGTCTGGAAAAAGACGTGGAAATCACTCTTGAAGCCAACCCCGACAGTGTCACGGCAGAAAAGCTCTCTGCCTATCTTTCCTTTGGAATAAATCGCATTAGTTTCGGCGCTCAAACGCTAAACAATAAAATTTTAAAAACAATCGGCAGACGCCACAACAAAAGACAAGTGAAAACAGCGCTTTCTCTGGCAAAAAAGGCGGGCTTTACAAACATAAATGTCGATATGATGATTGCTCTTCCACACCAAAAAGTGATGGATGCTACGAAAATGGCGAAGTTTTTGGTGCGAAAACGCGTTCCACACATTTCCTGCTACTCCCTTATTTTGGAAGAAAACACTCCCCTTTTTGAAAAAGTGAAAAAGGGCGAACTCCCTCTTCCCAGCGAAGAAAAAGCAGTGAAAATGTATAATGCAGTGGCGAAAATTTTGTTTTCTAAAAAATATCTTCGCTATGAAGTCAGCAATTTTTCGCTACCAACCTTTGCTTGCCGTCACAACCAAACCTACTGGGAAAGCGGCGATTATCTGGGGCTGGGAGTGTCGGCGCATTCTTTTTTAAACGGCACTCGCTTTTCCAACACAGAAGACTTGAAGGAATATAATCAAAAACTTGCGCTCTGTTCCTTACCTGTCCTTTTTTCCGAAAAACTCTCTCTTATGCAACAAAAAGAAGAAGAAATTATGCTTAGACTACGCACCGACAAGGGAATAGACTTGACAGTTTTTAACGAAAAATTTTCCTGTGACTTAATCCACGACAAGCAAAAAGAAGTGGACTTTCTGCTGAAAAACAAACTCATTATTTTGCAAAAAAATGTTTTGAAAGTAAACCAAGATTCTTTCTATCTACTCAATTTAATTATTGCAAAACTCATTTGACAGAAATAAATCTTGCTTTAAATTGCTTATTGAAAACATAAAATATTGATGATATAATGGCTGAAAGGAAAGAAGTAAAAAGGAAAAAGATAAAATGGATTACACACAAAAAAAGTTTGAGTTCCTAAAAACAGTCGAAGCACCCAACCTTAAAAAGCTGCTAAAACTGGCAGTCGAAACGAGAGCCGAAAAGGAAGATTGCACCTATGAGATGCTCACAAAGAAAAATGCTAACCGAACGGGGCAAGTCCCTTTTGAAGATGTCGAAAAATTGTGTGAACTGCTCTACAACACGTGGTATCACAACACACTCTCTGCACCGCAAAATCAGTTGTCACACGAGGTGCAGACTTATGTGGAAAAACTGAGAACCAGCCCTCATCTTCACCCCGATGCCGTCAGAAAACAGGGTTTTTACAACTTCATTGAAAGCGACAAATTGCGTGAAGAATTTGGCAACACCAGCCGTATGCGTTTTGCTCACAACCAATATCACGAAGGCTTTATTTCACGAGATGTCACCCAAAAATCGCTCCCTACAGATTTTCTCTATATCGACCCCCGTGTACTTTTTGGCAGAAAGCAAGGCAGCGAACGCACCCAGGTGGATTGTCGACTTTATCTTAACTTAAAAGCCCCAAATATCTGCAAAGTGGCACACGAAATCATCCTTCAGTCCAAAGCCAAAAAACTTAGCATCGAGTTTAAAATCGCCGGAAACGACAACAGAAACGACACTTTAGTGATTTACACGAACTATCACACAGCACCCAGAATTGTAAGTGTGCTAAACGAAATTAAAAATAATAGTCCCGAACTCTTTGACGGCTGCGAAAAAATGGGCCCTGCACTAGGCAAAATCGACGGTTTTATAGGCTTTGGAGAGGAAAGCACTTTCGCCAAAACTTCCTATAATCTCCAACGGGCAGAAGCCATCAACGATATGGCGTCAAAAATTAAAAACCAAACCATCCGCAGCATTCTTTTCGACGACCAACCCCTCATCCTTACCAGCCAAAACGAAAAGTTAAGTCGCTTTGACTATCTGAAATATCTCATAAAAACTCGTGTAACGGAGCAGACAAAAGCAGACATTGATTTTTTAAAAGAGGAAAACTCCCAGCAAATCGAAACTCTGGTGGATACTCTTCAAAGCTGTTTGCTCAGCGGAAAAGAGTTTAAACCCCAAGCAATTTTTGAAGATAAAAAGGGCAAAAACATCTCTTTTTCTGACCTATTTTTTAGTTACGAAGACAAACTTGCCAACGTCTTTGACGTGAGTGAAGATGATAAAATCAAAAGAAACTTTTATATCAACCAAAACCTTTATTCTTCTTCCAGCCTAGGCAAAAATGTTTCGGCGGAAGGAAGAGAGCAGAATGTCGACGTCTTTCTTTTCAATTTGTTTGAAGAAGTTATTCTCGAAAAGTTAGCTCGCCCCAGTGCCTATTCACAAGACGGCCTAAATCATCAAAACTTTTTCAGCCGACGAACTGCCTTAAAAAAATTGGAAAACAAGACTTTTGAAGGCGAAATGATAGTTAAAAACGCCATCTTTTGGTATAAAATGCACAAAATGAACGAAGAAAATTGTCTTCCCATGGTTGCTTATCCTGCCAAACCCACTCACTCACAAACGCAACAAAACTATGTTGAAAAGAAGGAAGATATAAAAGAATTTCTGAATTTTAATTTCGATGCCGCCTTGCTGAATGCCGTCCCTTCAAAGAGAGAAGAGATGGTTCAGAAAATGACAAATATGAAATTGGCAGAAAGATTTTTCAAAAAATACGATTTAAGTTGCAAAAACTTTGCCCTAAACTACTCCACCGAACGAGAATTTGAGCAATTCAAACACGATGAATTTATGGAGAAAATCTCTCAAACTCCTTCCTTTTTTTAGCCAAAAATTAGCAATCTCTTTATATTTATGCTAAAATGAAGTTATAAATTTAAACGAAAAAGGAAAGTAAAACGAAAAAGGAATATGAAGAAAATTTCACAAAAGCGCTTGCCACTTGTGCCGAAAAAGACAGAAAACGTTTCACGTTTTTCAAGGACGCACTGGATTTTTACGGCGAAGAAAACGAGATAAAAATGAGTTTGGAAGAGATGGCAGAACTGATGAAAGAATTGCTCAAATACATAAGAATCGCAGAGTATTCCCTCAGCGAAGAAGGTCAGAAAAAGATGGACAAAGCCAAAGCGAACATAAAGGAAGAGCTGGCAGATATCTATTGCACCGTCGACCAACTAAAAATAATGTTCGGCGCAGAGGAAATCGACAAAATCGTCGACGAAAAAATAGACAGGGCAGTGCAAAGATTACAGGAAAACAAAGCCAAACAAAACGACAGGTTTTTTAATTCTCTCTCGCCTTTTTATTAAACCCAACCTGCTTCCCAAAAAACTTACACTTTAACAACCCCACTAGTTTTTCCCCTGCCTCCCACATTCGTCTCTCTCCCGTCTCCCACACCCGTCTTACTCCACCACACTTCGCCCCCACACTCCGCCGCGCCCCGCTCGCTCATTCCGCCATTTTTCCCCGTCGCCCCGTCTGTCCCCGTCCCTTTCGTCTTCCCAACCCTCTTTCCTCCCAAGAAACCTGGATATTGACAACCCTCCAAAAGCGTGAGAAAATAAGTCGGAAAACTTTATAAAAAAATTATAGAAAAAATTTAAAAAATTTTAAGGAAAAAAACAATGAAAAAGTTTGACACTCTGACCTTCGATGAATGGTGGGAATTGGACCAAACAAAAGGGAAAAACTATATGAATTTTCGTCGTTCCTCGCACTTGGGAGAATATGTGCTGAGTGTCACCTCCTCTCGCAGCATTGGAAGAGATCGGGTCGATTATATAATAGAAGTCAGACCCAACAGATACCTTAGAGAAGATGAAAAACCTATTTTTAAAGACCTCACTATTTATGACCCAAATGAAGATGAAAACGAAAAACTTTTGCGAAAATGGTATGACTCAAATTACGATAGCATAGAATCTCTGCGCGAATGGTATGATTCTAATATGGAAGAAGCACAAGAAGCTATTGAAGGTTATTTTGTAGATAAATATTTTAAGAAAAATCGTTTTGACCCCGAAGCAGAAAGTAAATTTTCATATTTTGATATATCGAAAATAATCAGCGTGCA
>CAZJEU010000034.1:0-6021 GCA_964545115.1 uncultured Christensenella sp.
GGAAGAGATAGGAAATAAAAATTATTCACTCTTTTTATATGATATTTTGCCAGACAAAATTCGGTTTGTTATCGAAAATAATTCTCAAAAATCGATGGAAGAAATGCTTAAAGAATGGACAGCAAAGTTTCCCTTTGTTTCGTTTAGTTTAACAGAGAAAGTTTGCGTGGTTGCTATTGTATCACGGGCGCTGAAAAACTTTTCTGACGTGCGAAAAAAAGTCTTTAATGAAGTGCTTTCTTTAAACACAAAAATAAACTTTTTTGTCAGTCAAACAGAAGATTGTTTTGTGTGGCTGTGCGCTGATGAAAGGCATTTTGAAGACTTGCTAAATTATCTTCATAAAAAACTTGTTCACTAGAAAATAGAAATTAAAGTGAATTTTCAGCAATTTTTTATCTTGCTTTTTTGTTTGGAAAAAGGCATTATATAATGTATAATACTCGTGATTATACACTTAAAATATTGGAGAAATTTTCGATGAAAATTATAATTGATTGCGCAGGGAATGATTTGGGAACAGCCGTCGCCGTGCGTGGAGCGGCATTGTCGCTCAAAAAGTTTGATGACTTTTCGCTGGTGCTTTGTGGCAGGCGAGAGGAAATAGAAAAAGAACTTTCGAAACATATTTTTGATAGTTCACGGGTGGAAATTTTGGAAGCAGAGGATGTTATCTCGAATGACGAATCGCCCACCGAAGCTGTTAAAAATAAAACTAATTCCAGCCTTGTACGTGCTTTCGATTTTTTGAAAACTTCGTCAGACGCCTCGGGGTTGGTGTCGCTGGGTAGCACGGGCGCTGTGCTTGCGGCATCATTCATCAAAATTGGCAGAATTAAAGGCATTTCACGTCCGGCGCTTTGCCCCATCTTGCCGACCAAAAATGGCGGACAAGTCCTTTTGATAGACTCAGGTGCGAACGTCGATTGTAAACCGATTAACCTTCAACACTTTGCCATTATGGCGAGCAGTTATGCCAAAATTTTTCTCGAAATTGAAGAACCGAAGGTGGCACTTTTGAACATTGGAGTAGAGGACAAAAAAGGCAATGAATTCACTCACGAATGCTTTGAATTGCTTAAAAATTCGCCCATAAATTTTGTGGGAAATATGGAAGCGCGCGACTTTTTAAGTGGCAATTATGATGTGGTGGTGGCAGATGGATTTGATGGAAATATTCTTTTGAAAGCCACCGAGGGGAGTGCTTTGTTTGTGATGGACAACCTTAAAAAAGAAGTAATGTCACGATTTTTAAGCAAAATTGGCGCTCTTTTTATGAAAAAATCTTTCAAAAAACTAAAAGATACTTTAAACTATAATAATCACGGCGGAGCAGCCTTTTTGGGCATAAAAAAAGTGGTGATTAAGGGTCATGGCGCAGGCGATGAAAATGCTTTTTTAAAATCTATTTTGCAAGCGCGCACATTGATTAAACACGATTTGTGTTCTAATATTGAAACTGAACTGAGCAAGTTGGAGGTTAGGAAAGGTGACTAAATTCGACTGGAAAAAAATCGAAAAAATTATTCACTATGGTTTTAAGAATAAAGAGTTGCTTAAAACCGCTTTCACTCATTCTTCTTTTGCCAATCAAAACGGCGTGGAGAGCAACGAACGTTTAGAGTTTTTGGGCGATGCTATTTTGAATTTTGCCATTGCCGAGGACCTATATAATAAGTTTGATGTTAAAGAAGGGCAAATGAGCAAGTGGCGTGCTAAAATTGTGAACAGCGACAATCTTTCCACCATAATTTCCAACCTAAATTTGAACGAATTTATTTTGGTGGGCAAGAGTTTTGGATCGTCGGCATCTTCGCAGTCGATGAGAGGCGACCTTTTCGAAAGCATTGTCGGCGCCATCTATTTGGACAGCAGTTTGGAAAAAGCAAAACGCTTTATTTTTAGATTTATCGACACAAACACCAGTGTGAAAAGAAAAGACGGCGATTTTAAAACGCAACTGCAAGAGAAAGTGCAACGAGTGAAAGGTGCGTCGCTGGTATACTTTACCTATGCCTTGCCACACGACCCCGAAACCTATTGCGCGGAAGTTTATATCAACGATATTTTTGTGGCTCGTTCCACTGCCCCCAGCAAAAAACTGGCGCAAATGGAGTGTGCCAAAGTGGCACTTAGCGACAAAGAAAGATTGAAAAAATTTTTGCAATAACTTTGATTTAATCTATTTTTGGCTAAAAAATGATAAAAAATCAACAAAAATGAAAAATAAGTGCGCTAACTAACAAAAATTTATGCTATACAAAACACATTTTAAACATAAAAAAGGGAAGACGAAAATTGAACTTTAAAAAAATTGAACTTGCAGGCTTTAAATCTTTTGCAGATAGGTTGGAAATTAAATTTGACAGCGGCATCACAGGCATTGTGGGGCCGAATGGTTGTGGAAAAAGCAACGTCAGCGATGCCATTCGTTGGGTGCTGGGCGAACAAAGCACCAAACTGCTTCGCAGCAGCAATATGCAGGAAGTCATTTTCAACGGCACCGAAAAGCGAAAAAGCATGTCCTTTTGTGAAGTGTCCTTATTTTTCGACAATTCAGCGAGAATGTTTGAACTTAATTTTGACGAAGTGGCCTTTACGCGCAAACTTTATCGTTCGGGCGAGAGTGAATATCTCATCAACGGAACGCCTTGTCGAATGAAAGATATTGTGAACGCACTGCATGATTCGGGCATTGGAAAGGAAGGTTATTCCATCATCGGACAAGGCAAAGTGGACGAAATTATCAGCGCAAAACCGGAAAACCGCCGTGCAATTTTTGAAGAAGCGGCAGGTATTTCTAAATTTAAACAGCGAAAACTTGAAGCCGAACGTAAACTCTCTCGCACGCAAGAAAACTTAAACCGTGCTCAGGACGTGCTTGCTGAACAAGAAAAACAACTGGGACCTTTGAAAAGACAAAGCGAAAATGCCAAACTTTTTTTAGGGTTTAAAGAGCAACTCAAAAACCTTGAAGTCAATATATATGTCAATCAATTTGACAATGCCAGCGATAGGAAAAAGGCGGTTCAAACCAAAATTGATGCCTTGGATGAAGAGTTGGCGCTCAGGCAGGAGAGTCTGGCGGAAGTCTCTGAGTCTTATGATGACAAAATGACAGAGATTTCGCAGATAGACCGCACTTTGCAAAGTCTGAACGATCAGATTTTGAACCTTACAGTAGACTTGGAAAAACGTGCGGGCGAAACAAACGTTATGCGCGAGCGGTTGAAATTTCTCTGTGATGAAAGAGAGAGTTTGAAAGAAGATTTAGACAGAGAATTTTTGAATAAAAACAATGCTATTTTGCTTCTTGAAAATTGCGAAAAATCTCGTGTGGAAAAGCAAAAACACCTTAAAGAAGTGACTTATAAGTTGGAAGATTTGACGCAAGAATATTTGAAAATTGTGGACGAATTGACAGGCGCCGAGGACGAAGCGACCAAAAAACAACGAGAAATGATGGAAGAATTGTCCAAACTTACCGACATAAAGTCCAACCTTTCTGCTTTGAAGGCACAGAAAGAAGCCTATGAAACCAACATAAATGACTTGGATGCAAAAATTAAAAATTTGCAGAAAAAGATTGATGAAAGAGCACAGTCTTTAAAAAGTGCCACGCAAAATGCCAGAGAAGCAGGAGATAGTTTTGAAGATTTAAAGACGCAAAACACGAAATTGCAGTCAAAAATAAGTGAAATTCGCAGTTTTATTAAAGAAAATAACGAGAAAATAAATCAAAATAGTTCGTCAATTGCAATCCTACAAAACCGAAAGAAAGTGCTGGAAGATATGCAAAAAGATTTTGATGGGTTTAACTACACCGTCAAAAGATTGATGCAAGACAGCAAGTCGCAACAACTGCTCAGAGAAAAAATCGTGGGCTTGGTGGCTTCGTGTATGAATGTTCCAGCGGGATATGAAACGGCGATTGAAGTGGCGCTGGGCGGGGCGGTGCAAAATGTCATTACGCAAAACGAAGAAGATGCGAAATTTTTGATAAACTATTTGAAGCAAAACAACCTTGGTCGGGCGACCTTTTTGCCGGTGTCTTCGATGAAAGTGAGACATTTGTCAAGTGATGAATTGCAGACAGTCAGGCGAAGCAAAAGTCTGGGAGTCGCAAGTGATATCGTGAAATATAGCCCCAGCCTTCGTGGGGTGTTTGAAAGTTTGCTGGCAAGAACGGTGGTTGTGCGCAGTGTCGACGATGCCATTTCACTTGCAAGACAAACCAATTTTTCTTTCAAAATTGTCACTCTTGATGGCGAAGTTTTTTCCACCCAAGGCTCCATTACGGGCGGCAGCAAAAAAGCGGTGACGTCCAATCTGTTGATGAGAGATAACGAAATCGAAAATCTGGCTGTTCAAATCAGCAAGATGACAAATAGTTTGAATGAATTTAAAAATCAGGAACAGTTGTTTGAAAACAATCTGGCAAGACTTTTGCAGGAAGAGGAAGAACTTTCCAAACATTTGGTGAAGGCGCAAGTGGAGAGTGCAAAGCAAGCGCAAAACCTTGAACAACTCACCATTTATGTTGAAGAAATGGACAAAGAGAGAATTCTTCTCGGGCAGGAAAAAATCGATTACAGCACCAAAGTGGAAGTCATTTCCAAGGCACTTTCAAGCAGTGGCAAAGACATTTCATTGCAGAATGACGGTGGCGCTAAGATGGAAAACAGCCAAAAATTGTTCCTTTCTCTTCGTCAAAAACGAGATGTTCTTCAAGAGAAATTGACTGAAATTAAAATTGAAAAAACATCGCTTGAAGGAGAAGTCTCTGGTTTGGAAAATGAGTTTTCTCGGCTGGATGAGAGTGTTAGAAAGTCTAATTTTGCCATAAGTGAAATGAAAGAAAGTTTGAAAAAAGTGGAAGACACGTTGGAAGAAGCCAAGCAGCTTGTCAGCGCAAAACTGGATGAAGTGGATGATGGCGGTTCGCGAGAAAAGATCTCGCAAGCGAAGGAAAAACTCTCAAAACTGGATGAAACCAAACAAAATCTGCAACTGGACATCAAAAAACTGGATGAAAATAAAACGTCTTTAATGAGTGAAATTAACCAAGTACAGGAAAAGAAATATCAGCAAACTTCGGCACTTGCAAAAGTGGACACCGACATTGAAACTATGCAAGAAAAGATTTATGAAGAATATGAATTGACCTATTCGTCGTGTTTGCCACTAAAAATAGAAAATTTTGACATTAAACAAGGTTTAATCGAAAGCAGTCGGCTTAAAAAAGAAATTTCCAAATTGGGATACATAAATGTGAATGCGATTGAAGATTGCAGGGAATTGACCGAACGGTATGAACTTCTTAGTGAACAGGCAAGCGATTTGACCGCGGCGAAAGAAGATTTAATCAAAATAATTAAAGATTTATCGGGCGAGATGTTGACGCGCTTTAACAATGAGTTTGCCAAAATTCAAGTCCACTTTTCAAGAAGTTTTCGAGAACTTTTCGGTGGTGGCAATGCCAAACTTTTGCTTACCGACAGCGAAGACCCGTTGGAAGCAGGGGTGGAAATTATCGCCGAACCCCCCGGCAAAAAGTTGCAGAGCATCACCCTTTTAAGTGGAGGCGAAAAAGCCTTGACGGCGATTGCCATTTTGTTTGCCATTTTGCGTTTGCGGCCGATGCCCTTTTGTCTGTTGGATGAAATTGAAGCTGCTCTTGACGAGAGCAATGCCACTCGTTTCGCACAATATCTCAAAAATTTTTCCAAAGAAACGCAGTTTATTGTCATCACTCACCGAAAGCCAACAATGTTGCTTGCGGACTCGCTCTACGGCGTGACAATGGAGGAGCCGGGGGTGTCGAAAATAGTATCTGTTAAGTTGGAAGATGCCATCAAGACTTCGGACGAAGAAAAGAAGCAAGGGCTAAAAAAAGAAGCATAAAACTGTAAATTTTAGTTAAAACGAATGTTTTTTGCTGAAAATTAAGTGCAGGAACGATAACTTTTTAATGATAAAAACGATTTTATACCAATATTTAATAAAAAAGAAGTTCTATTT
>CAZJEU010000035.1:0-5965 GCA_964545115.1 uncultured Christensenella sp.
ATTGTCGTCGTTTTCCCTGCCCCGTTTTCTCCCACAAAGCCAACAGTCTCTCCTTTTTCAATGGCAAAATCCAACGAAAAAACACCTTTACCGTCGCCATAATCTTTGGTTAAATCTTTCCCTTCAATCACTGCCATCATCTTCCTTCCTTAACTTTTTTATTTTTATCATAAAAATCAAGAAAATAGTCTTCTAGTGTAAACGGAATTTCACTCACAAATTTCACCTTTCTTTTGGAAAGTTCAAAAAAAAGTCGGTTAATCTCTTCGCCACTTGTTCTCAAACGCACTTGGTTAAATTCTTCTTTGCTCAAAATTATGTTAAAGTTTTGTTTTCTAAACGCTATAAAATCTTTTTTGTTTGAAAATTCAATTTTATAAGTTCTATCCGTCAGATTCTCAAAATCTTTTGTTCTCACCAAAGACACAATGACACCTTCTTTAACAATGGCAAGACGGTCACACGTCGCATCCACTTCTTTAAAAATATGGCTGGAAAGTAAAATGGTTTTTCCCCGCCTTTTCTCCTTTTTAATAAAGTCAACAAACCTTTTTTGCATCAGTGGGTCCAGCCCGCTCGTCGGCTCATCCAATATCAAAATTTCTGGGTCGTGCATAAACGCAGTAATAATCGCCAACTTCCGTTTATTCCCTAGCGCCATGCGTTTTATGGGTCCTTTAACGTCAAAATCAAACTGTTTCAAAAGTTTTTTAGTATAACTAAAATCTTTCACCCCACGCAAAGCTGCCATATAATTCAAAAATTCTTCCACCGACATCCCTTCATACAAGGCAATTTCACCAGGCAGATATCCCACCTTTTTCAAAAGTTCATTGTCGCCCCAAACGTCTTTTCCATCAATCTTTACCTGTCCAAAAATTGGCTTAATAAATCCCATCAAATGCCTTATCGTCGTTGTTTTGCCAGCACCATTAGGTCCCAAAAGCCCAAAAACTTCCCCTTTTTCCACCGAAAAAGACAAGTCGAACACCCCCCGACCATGCCCATAATCTCTCGTCAACTTCTTCACTTCAATAACCGACATTTTTTCTCCTATCTAATCATCTTATGCCCATCAGCAAATCAAAAGCACTCGCTCTCACCTTAATTTTCAACAAAGATTTTTGATAAAAATAAAGCAATCCACTCCCCTTCTTATGCCCAAACAAAAACATACGGGACAACTCCGCAAGACAGTTTCACTGCATAAAGATAATACATAAAAACTCCCGCTCCCAAAAGCACCGACGGCAACATAAACCTATAAAAACTTTTCTTCAGAAACATTCTCCTTCCCAATAATTGCTCTTTTTTTCAACAGTTTTTCACAACTCATATGAACAATAAGAAAGATTGCTAAAAGTATGTAAACCAACATCTAACTATTTTCCCTAACCATTTTCCCTTCTTTAAAAAGTATATTATACTATCACAAAAACATCTTTTTCACAAACAAATGAAAGCGTCCTACACTAAAAAAGCTTCTCTTTCCCAGAAGCTCTTTTCAACTTTTTTAAAACCATTATTATTTAATTTTTTTTAAGTTTTTTGTTCATTCAAGAAGCAAATCAATATTAACCAACAAAATCAACGCCTGCAACAATCTGCTCATTGCCATCATACATTTACTCTCATCTTTAACAGTGACAAAAATCTCTTTGCTTTCCGTCATTTGCAATCCAAACGCTCTCAAAACTTTTTCCACATATTCACTCACTCTTTTATCTTCCAAGTTCTTTCCCACTTCCGTCAGCCGTCTATAAGTCATCGCCATATCCGATAAAACAACTTCTTCTTCTCTCTCTCTCACCAAAATGGGCAAATCTTCGTTGTCCAATCCAAAACAAACAAAACTGTTGTTCACCAAAAGACCTGCCCTATTTTCTCTCACGAAAAAGAACGACTTTAACTCTTTTTTAATCTTTTCAATGTCCATCTTCATTCCCCCATCTCTCTGGCGCCAAACTCGTTTTGCCACTGTCTATTTTCTTTCCGCATTGCTCGTATGACAAGTTCATTATCAGCACTTTTTTGCAATTCTCTTTCTCGTTTCAACTCTTCTTTTGTATAGATAAACCTGTTTCCTATCACGGCAATCGGGCAGTTTTCTTCAATATATTCTTTCACATTTTCATATCTCGACACTCTCGGCGTTCTGCCACCCAGATAATTATAATAATCTTCAAAATTATCCACCATATCTTCAAAATTATTATAAACTCTCTCTTTTCTCTCTTCGTTCTGATTTATTGGAGTAGGGCAAACATCAGACGATTGATTTTGCGTAAAAAACAGCCTTTGTTTCAAATTGTAATTATGCATATGACTATGCCGTGTCTTCTGACAATAAAAACCATTGATGTCAAAGTTTCCCTTATCACCAAACTTATTAAAATGAATGCCAAAAGGCTCATAGTCCCACCTGCTCACCAAAAACTTGCCTCTCTCCACCCCACGTGCATACACGCAAAATTTCAATCCGCTCCCTTCATTGGCAAGAGTGTCGCCACCTATATAGTTTGTATATTTAGTAAATTCCCCCACCATGCATTCCTTACCCACACGAAGTGCCACTTTTCTCACCTGAATGCAATAGTCTAAACGTGACTCAATTGTCAACCAATCAGTCAACGGAATTTTCGGTGCCTCTATCATCTTTTTTAAGAAACTATCAGTATGCGCAAACACAAAAGTCTCTGGCTTTCTCGAAAATCTTTCTCTTGGAATGTCATTAAAAAAATAATCGTCCGAAACACCATAATTTCTAATTGCCTCGGGGAAAAACTGAGCAAGCACTTCTATACAAAGGTCTTGCAACACTTTTCTATTTCTTCCATCACTCAACCATTTCGCTTTCACGAGTTGGTCAATCAAATCACGTCTATCTTGCCTGCTATTTGGTTCATTGGTGTTAAAAAAACTCAAAGCCACCGGCTTGCCGGACTGCGAAAGCAAAGTTCTTCTATAACACCTTTTCATCTCTTCAACAAACGTCTCTGTCCAAAATTTCTCAAAATCAATTTCATTAAGCAATTTCGAACCACGTTTATAAAACTTAAATTTATCGTTTTGCTCTTCTTCACAAAAGGTTCTAACCCGCTCTTTTTCTGTCGCCAGACTGGTATTCTTTTCATAATCTCGCGGGCTATCATTGCTGTAGTTGTGTTTTCTGTATCCCTTCTGAACGTATCCTTTCACTCCACACCGCCTTATGAAATAATTCTACCACGCTCTCTTTCTTTCGTCAATATCAAAAGGCACGCCTTCTCTCCTTAGTCAGTTTTCATTTTCCACTTTTTGTTCTTTTTCTTGACTTTCTTTTTCCAAATTCACCGTCTTTTCTTTCTCTTCATTCTCTGTCTTTTCTAATTTTCTTTCTTCTGCTGAAACAGTCGCTCCATCATCTTTTTCGTCCAAAACACTCTTTTCTTCATCAAAATCTTTTTCTTTTTTTTCGTTCTGTTCAACACTCAAATCTTTCTTACTATCATCATTCACAGGCTTTAAGTCAGAAGAGCATTCTTTTTCCGCCGATGCCTTTTCACCTTCCGCCTTTATGTTATCGGACTCTTTACTTTCTTCTTCTTTTTCTTCCTTGTCTTCTTTCTTGTCTTCTTTCTCGTCTTCTTTCTCATTTTCACTTTGAACAGTTACTTTTTGGGTTTTCTCTTCTTCTCTCTCTTCCTGACTTTCACTCTCAGCGTTTTTCACATTCTTTTCCTTCTTCGCTGCACTTTCTTTGTCGTCCTTCTTGTTCTCACTTTGTTCTTTCGCTGCCGAGTTTTCCGACTTAACTGTTTCTAACTCCCTTTCATTTCTTTCATTCGCCAACTTTTCTTTTTTCTCTTCCCCAACTTGCTTTTTAGCACCTAATCCTTCTTTATCAGAAAGGCTGCTTTCTTTGCTATTCTCTTTCATCAAATCTGGTTTTTCTTTTCTCTCTGTCTGGTCTTTTTCATTTGGCGAATCTTCTTCTGTTCCGTTAACTAAATCAATCTCTTTTTCTTTTTCCTTTTCGGCAGTTTGCATCCTTTCTTTATTTTCTTTTTCTAAAAGCTTCTGATTTTCAAGAGTTTTAGCATAAATCTGAAAATATTTTGTCACTTCTCCTCTATAATTTCCCCGTCCAATAAGCTGCGCTCTATATACGCCCGTGCTCACAAAATCATCACTAAGTTCGCCAAAACTGTCATCTTCTTCGTTTTTAAAACTCCAATCGACCACAAAATCCACTCCTTCGCGCAAATCTTGTGCCCGCACTTGGGGCAAAAGCGGCTCTCCCGAATAAATTTGATTAGGAATAGCCGCCACCATCTCTTCACTAAGCGGTTTCTTTAAAATTGCAAACGCCCCGACCGCCTCACTCCTAGCAAAATCCTTCGTGGTCAAAACAGTTGCTTTAACAACATAATTCCCCGCATTTGTCGGTGTTTTTTCAAAAAAATAATTGTCGCCAAGCAGTGAGTATTCAAATATCACATCTCCCTTGCCTTCGTTATTTTTTACCACTGGCTCACTCGCTTTTTCGCCAAAAGTCCAATCTTCCACACTGACTGACAACTCGTCCAGCGGCTCATACGCCACCACCGACACCACCCCTGATGCGCCCAAAAACTTACTGCTGTTCTTCGGTTCAAACACCCATTCATACTCATTCTCCCCCTTGTCCAGCACTTGGTTTCCTTCTTTCCAAAACAACGTTCCCTCTGTCTGGCTGTCGCCAAGGTCAAGAAAAACTTCACTTAAAGTCTGAGTAGTAAGATAATTCATCTCATTATCTACCATCGGGTTAACCACAGCATTTATTCTTTCTGACGTGCAAGCACCGAAAACTCCCAGCGCAAAAATAAGAGTAAGCAGCAAAACAAAAAATCTTTTTTCTTTCATTTTTTTCACCTTTTTTCTTTTTATTTTGTGCTAAATTTTAATTTATATTTATTTTTTATGTTTTCCAACTAAGTTTCCCATTAAAAAAGTCTCCGAAGAGACTTTTCTTTTCCACCTAAAAACAGTTTTAATTACTCACTTTTTGCACCACGACATTCACATTAAGAAACGCCGCAACCGCTCCACTTCCATTAGCAAGATTGATAATCGTGCCAATATCAGTGTTATTAAAAATAAAACTGGTTGAAAGATGCACCAAATTTCCCGCCAGCGTGTTAGCAAAACTCTGACTCAAAGCAATGTCATTGCCATTTGCTCTGACTTTCAATCCAACCACTCCATCTGTCGACCTGCTTCCATCAGCATCATATGTAATTAAATAATAACCGGGTGTCATCAAGGCAATATCACTTGAACCAAACGAATGCGAGATGTCAGTCGAGTCAAGATTGATATTTTCCAGCAAATCTATGACGGCTCCATCACCCAACTCACCCGTGTTCAGATTATAAAAATCTGCCACACGTTGCGTTCCGCTTGGTCCAGCAGGCCCCGTTGGACCCGTTGGCCCTCTGCAAGGGTCATTTCGCGGACAAATACAATTGCAACAACAAACCATTTTCTTCCCTCTGTGTAAGATATATGCTCTCGTTTCTCTTTTTGTTAAAAATGTTTTTGAAAAATATTTAAACAGGCTATAATAAGCCAAAGGATAAACTATGGATAAAAACGTTTTCATAAGCGATTGTAATATTGTGTCCGCCGGCGACTACTGCAAAGTCGTCATAAATCTCTTCGATAAAAACAACCAAAAAGACAGGTTCTCCACCAGCCTAATGTCCAAATATAATGCTGAAAAGTACGAACAACAAGTGCTCGACTTGCTTCGTCACAAAAACTGGTTCGATGTTAAATTCGGCACCCTTTTTCCTCAACTCTCCCTTCTCACCGACAGCGACAACCCCAAAGAAATTGTCGGATTGACGACTGCTGGCGGCCTTCTACTTAAAAACGAAGTGAAAATCCTCGCCGAAACACAACTTAGAATAAAATAAATCTAAATATAAATTTAAAAACA
>CAZJEU010000036.1:0-5911 GCA_964545115.1 uncultured Christensenella sp.
AGGAAAATATGAAAAAATTTCTCGGAGTCATTTCAATCGCTCTTGTTTGCATTTTATTGGTGGGCTGTGGCGGTGGCAACACTGCTCAGGTAAAACTCGCCTCAAAAAAACTCTCCACAGGGCTGGATAAAATCATCGCCGAAGTGAAAAAAATGGAAGATGTCGACCAAGACAAACTCGACCTTTCCTCTCTTTTCGGCGAAGAATATCATTCCAGCGAAGAATCAAACTATCAATCTTCCACGCCTTCCAGCGATGCAAATCTTTCAAATAACGCAGGCAAAAATCGCAATTTCAACACTTTCAGACGAAGAACTCCCCTTTCTCTCGAAGTGCCCACCAAGAATCGTTTCCATAAAGAGTCCTCTTCTGAACTTTCTTTCAAAACATCTTTAAATCGAAAAAACATTTCAAACAAAACTCACAAAAGTCTTAATTTCATCGGCAAAAACAACAAAGAGTATGCTGGACTCTATACCGCTGCCCAAAATTGCACCAATAAAAATAGCGAACTCACTTCTTCAAAGCAATCGCTTCTTAACAATTGTGGCGAAGCAAAAACGCTGCTCGACAGCCTTGTTTCGGGCAAAGCTTCCGTCAGTGACAGCCAACTGAAAACAATGAATAGTTATTATGAAGTCATCGAGCAGTGTCTGAATAATTTAAGAAATTCCAAAAGTTGCGCTTCGGCTGTGAACACTCTTCACAACAAAAAGGTTAATCTTGCTTCAAACAGCGGTTCAATGTCCGCCGATTATCTACAAATCTATAATACCCTAGACTCCAACTGCACCTCTTGCAACAATACCAATTCCAGCATCGCCGAACTTATAACTTTTTTAAAAAACATTCAACCTGGCACTGAAAACGAAGAAAATTTAAAAGATTCGGAGAATATTTCTACTGATATTATAAAAAAAGACGTTTCAAACAGTGCTTATAGAAGAAAAAGTTACAGAAACGGTGATGAAAACTTTTCAAAAAATTCGGATTACAACTCTCGAAATAACTCCTATTACAACGAAAATAATCGAAAGATTGACCCCATAACTGACGAAGCAGAACCTCAGACCACCACTCGTCGGGCTTTAATAAATGATGATAAAATTAACCAGACCACTCTTGATGATAGGTCAAATTTAAGTGAAAAGACTTCCATCAATCACAACCTAACCGAGAATGATTCTACGAAATCAAACCGACACCAAAACAATTTTTATTCAACCCGAACAGAAAATCAAATAGATAGAAAGGACAACCAATCATTCAATAACATAAAAAATAGAAATGACAACCGATCATATAATAACATTAAAACAACTAGTGAAAATGACCAAATGACCAATAATTTTGAAAACAATGCTTCACAGAATCAGACACCAAATAATGTTTCTGAAAACAATGCTTCACAGAATCAGACACCAAATAATGTTTCTGAAAATAATGCTTCACAAAATCAAATGGCAAATAATGTTTCTGAAAATAATGCTTCACATAATCAAATGGCAAATAATGCTTCTGAAAATGAAAGTAATCAAAGATTGGCAGACAGAAATTCTTTCACACGAGAAAATTCTCAAAAAAGTTTCCGTCCCCGCCCCATTTTTCGACGTGACCGCCAAAGAATGTTTAACCGAGAATTGACTCCTTCTCAAAATGACCAACAAAATAATTTTTCAAACACCAACCAACCAGATGCCCTTTCACAAAAGCGACAAAATTCTTCCCCATCAGCTTTTCCACAAAACAATCTGGCAAAAGACACCTCTAATAATAATGTTTCTCCCAACAATTTAACCGATGATTCCATAATAAATGACACCGAAAACAATTCTCCCGCCGATTATTCTCCACAAAACAGAACGGACAATTCTCAATCAAGTGAATTTAGAAGAAATAATCCTGCCACCAATTACAAAACAAGAGATTTATCAAACAATCGTTCCACCGAGAGGGCCCGTCGTTTCAATGCCACCACCAACAAGCAAAATTCAGATGCACCAGCCAGCAATCAAACTGCAAACAACCAAAACTCTAATGTGTCAAATAACAATCAAACTAGCAATAATCGAAATTTAAATGCTCCAATTTCTAATCAATCTACTAACAGCAAAAATCCCAATGCTCCAACCAGTAATCAAACGACAACTCCACAAACAAACCAAAATAACACTGAACAAAATTCAACAATCAACCATCAAATTCCAAACCAACCGAACCAAAGACGGACTTCTCATCCCGCAAACAACTCTCAAACGAGAGATTCCGTCGCAGATAACAAGACGCCAAGTGCAACCACAACCAATCATTCATCACCTTTACGAGAAAGCAGAGTTAAAGATGTTGACACGCAACAGATGAACAACTCCACTGCCAATCAAACGCCAAATTTAGTGGAAAATAATTCAGATTCTCACACTTCACAACAAACAAACAATAACTCTTCAAACACGCCAAACACGCCCGCTCAACCAATTGAAAACACTGAGAATAAATTAAATTCGCCGCTTTCTTCTTCAACTTTGGAGAATAATTCTCAAACAAATTTAGACATAAATAATAGTCAGACAACCACTCCTCAAAGTTCTTCCACAGAAAACACTCAACGCCACCAATCTTACAATTATTACAAGCCTACCCAGCATAATATCTCTTCAACAAATACTTCTCACCAAAATCAACAAACAGATACTTCAACTAATAGTTCTAGTCAAAATCAGCAAATAGACTCTCCAAGCAATACAGGGACGCCTGCAACTCAACAAACAGACATTCTAAACAATTCTTCTGGTCAAAATCAGCAAATGAATACTCCAACCAATACAGGGACACCTACAACTCAACAAAATTTTAAACGAAACAATGTAACAAACAGAAATTTTAATTCTAATCTTTCACGACCTTCCGCCAAGTTAGAATATCGGCCGAAAGACGTGCGAGCAAATTGTCAATCTGCTGATTGAAAACAATCAAATCAAAAATATAGCAAAAATGATTAAAAAACTTCTTAAACAAGAAGTTTTTTTTCACAAAAGCATTGCCCCGCTTCTTTTTTTATGCTACATTATAAATGCTGAAATTTTAGCGAATTGTTTTAAATAATTTTAAAATTTATTTTAAAATGCTGAACTTTTAGCGAAAACTTTTATATACTTATCAAATTTAACTTACGCCGGTGTGGCGGAACGGCAGACGCGCGAGACTCAAAATCTCGTTTGGGCAACCAAGTGGGGGTTCGAAACCCTTCACCGGCACCAAAAAACCCTGAGAGAACGATACTTTCGGGGGTTTTTTTAGTAATTTTTATAAACAATCAAAAAAGAATTCTTTTTGGCTGTTTGTCACGTTTTTTTCATTCTGCATTTCACCAGCTTTTATTTTCGAAGCAGGATTTTCTTTGTTTGCGAACCAGTCCATATATTCTACAAAAAGTTTTTCTTCATTGCTTTCAAACTTAAAACATCTTTCATCAAAATGAATATATTCTTCATCAACTTTCTCTATTGGTTTAAAACCTTCCAGATAGATTTGCATATCTTTTTCCATGCGTTTTAACTTGATTTCTCTTGTAAAATCTTCCAGTTTCTTTTCTTGTTTCAACTGAAACAACTCGTTAAACCTATTAAAATCTTTTTCGGTTAAGTTGTTTCTTATATATTTCAATTTTCTAAAATATTCTTTCTGAATAGTGTTTTTAATATCAAAAAGATTATCAAAAATCAACGCAAATTCATCTATTTTACTGTGTTTTTCGTTGTAATCTTCGTAGAAAGAGTTTTTAAAAGCCGATTGTTCATCAAAAATATAAGTCTTGAATGAATCTACTGCCTTTGTCAAAATAGCATTAAAGTTATCAATAAAATTATTATACTCATCCACGTTATTTTTATAAGTTTTCAAAAAATTAACGTCCATTTCTCTTCTCTTTTTACTTTTTCTTCAATAATTATAAGGCACAAAAAAGGCGTTGTCAAGACCCACTTTCAACCGCTTTTTAAAATAAAACGTTCGTTTTATCAAATCAAAACTGCTTTTTATCCAACAGTTCTGATAAATTCTCTTTGAAGACTGGTTGTTTCTGCTCCAAACTTCACTTTGGGCTTTTCCTCTTGTTCAGATGGCTCAAAATTAGAGATTGTCACCGTCACTGTTTTTTCTTCAATGTCAAAAACAACATCGATTTCAGTGTTTATATCTCCGTTTATTAAAGTTACAAAACCATAAATATATTCTTCATTAAAATGCGACCCGCTTGTCATTTCAAATACAGAAGTATAAATTCCATTTTCATCAGAATTTTCTTTCGCAAAGACTCCCGATTGCTTCACCGATTCCACCACACACGCATAAGTCCTTCCGTCAGAAACGGCATTGCCAGACACAATCACTTTATTTCTGTTCGAAAGCGTGCTAAAAACGGAACATTTCCCACCCAAAGTAATTTTCAATCGAATCCCCGAAGTGTCTTGTTCCACTTTGGTAACTGTCCTTCCACGAAGGTCGCCCTCAAAGGAGATATCGCTCGTCGTCACAGTGTTTTTAAAAGTCGCTTCTTCGTTATTGTTGGTGAAATAAATGTCCACTTCCTGCTCTCCTTCGTCATAAATCGTCGCCGAAAGAGCAATTTCATAGCGATATCCACCTATTCCCCAATCAAAAATAAGAGCCAAAGACAGCACCACAGCAGCAACGACCACCACCGAAAGCCCGATAATTGTCAAAACCTTTTTTCTTTTCAAAACATACCTCCATCAATTACAATAATTTCTCCATTTATATATTCTGCCTTATCACTAACCAAAAAAGCTACCAAATTTGCCACATCTTCTGGTTTTCCAATGCGCCTTTTTAAAATTCTTCCACATTCCAGCTTTGCCATATCCTCTGTCAAGACATTTTTGTTCATATCAGTATCAATCCACCCAGGAGCGACCGCATTAACATTTACTTCGGGCGAAAATTCAATAGCAAGGTTTTTAGTTAACGAATTCAGCGCTGCTTTCGAGGCGTCATAATCCACTGTTGTTGGATAAAAACAATTAAAAGAATTGTTTGAAGAAATGTTTACAATTTTGCCCGCTCCTTGTTTTTTCATTTCCCGACCAACCAATTTTGAAAGATAGAAAACGCCAAAAAGGTTTAGTTTAAAGGTCTTTTCAAAGCAACTGACCGTTCGTTCATCGAACTCTTGGTCGATGCATATGCCTGCATTATTGACCAAAATATCAATTTTTCCAAATGTTTTTAAGGAAAATTGCACCAATTTCTCAATTTCACTTTCACAAGAAACATCCGCTTGAAAAGCAAATGCGTTAACACCAAACTTTTTGCTGAGATTTTTTGCCAGCTTTTCAGTAATTTCCCGTGAATTTTTATAATTTAAAATTAGTGCAAATCCTTCCTCTGCAAATTTTTCGGCAATTGCCTTCCCAATTCCCCGTGAGGCGCCGGTAATAATTGCACTTTTTGTCATATTTTCTCCCAAATATTTATCAATTTTAATATAAATTCACTCTATTTGCAATCTTTTTAACTTTCTTTCAGTTGGCTAGGATGTTTTTTAAAAAAATCACCTTTTGGTTTTAAAAAGTGTGGCTTAAAAGCTTTTTTTGACTCAACAAATTGATAAATGGACTTTTCAATTCCCTTCCAACTGAACACTGAGTGGTCCAAAGTCAAAAATTTTGCCAGTTTCTCTGTCCCATCAGGAGCAAGCGGATGCAAAAGCACCATGGCCACCTTACACAAATGCAAACAATCAACCACCAACTGCCGCAGATTATCATGATTATTTTCGTCAACGTTTGTTATCCAACGCTTGTTTATATTGCGAATAAAAGAGTCGAGTTCATATGTCACCATATGAAATTTTGTCGCAACCATCAGTTTTTCATACTTTAAAATAGTGCGA
>CAZJEU010000037.1:0-5854 GCA_964545115.1 uncultured Christensenella sp.
AATCTTTTTCTGGGCACTTTCAATCTGTTTTGACAAGATTTTCACCTGAAAAGGAGTGTCGTCGTCCACGCGAAACATTCGAGCAATCGCCTTCATTCTATCGCCACCGAACCGTCTGACAAGGTCGTCTTCCATAGACACATAAAACACACTGGAACCGGGGTCGCCTTGTCTGCCGGCACGTCCCCTAAGTTGGTTGTCGATGCGCCTGCTTTCGTGTCGTTCGGTGCCCATTATGCACAGTCCGCCCAGTTCTATAACTTTTCTTTTTTCTTCATCTGTTTTCTTTTTAAACTCATCGAAAGTCTTTTTATAAAGGTCTTTAAGCGTTTTCATTTCTTCGCTAAGAGTGGTGGTATAACTGGACACTAAATCAATCTCTTCCAACGAATAACCTTTGTTCTCCAATTCCTTTTTGGTCAAAAACTCTGGATTGCCGCCCAGCAAAATGTCCGTTCCACGACCTGCCATATTGGTGGCGATAGTCACCGTCCCCATTCGGCCAGCCTGTGCCACAATCTCCGATTCGTGTTGATGGTTTTTGGCGTTCAAAACGGAGTGTCTGACTTTTTCGCGACGCAACAACTCGCTGAGAAATTCACTCTTTTCCACCGTTGCCGTGCCCACCAAAATGGGACGTCCAGTGGCAGTTATTTCTTTTATGGCAGCGACGACGGCACGAAATTTGCCTTCTTCGGTGGTGTAGATAATGTCGTTATAATCTTTCCTAATCACAGGAACGTTGGTGGGAATGCAAACGACGTCGAGATTGTAGATGCCGTTAAATTCAGCTTCTTCTGTTTTTGCCGTGCCCGTCATCCCGCTGAGTTTGTTATAGAGCCGAAAATAGTTTTGGAAAGTTATGGTGGCAAGTGTCATATTTTCGTCTTTAATTTTAACATTTTCTTTGGCCTCGATGGCTTGGTGAAGCCCTTCGCTATAACGCCTGCCGGGCATCAATCTGCCAGTAAATTCATCAACGATGATAATTTCGTCGTCTTTGACGATATAATTGTCATCACGTTTCATAATAAAGTTCGCCCGCAGCGAGTTGTTGATGTGATGGTTAAGTTCAATGTTATCAATGTCGGAGAGATTTTCCACTTTAAAAAATCTTTCCGCTTTTTCAATTCCACTTTCTGTCAATCGGATTTGTTTCAACTTTTCGTCAATTTCATGGTCGTCGGCAGATAGAGTTTTGGCAAATCGCTGGGCGGCGTGATAAGTTTCACTCGACTTCATTCCCGGGCCAGATATGATGAGTGGCGTGCGGGCTTCGTCGATGAGAATGCTGTCCACCTCGTCCACGATGACGAAGTTGGGCGGACGTTGAACTTTGTCCGAAAGAGTGCGTGCCATATTGTCCCGCAGATAGTCAAAGCCCAGTTCGTTGTTTGTGCAATAAGTTATGTCGCAGTTGTATGCCTCACGTTTGGCATTTTCGTCCATACCCGATACCGCCACTCCCACACTAAGCCCCAGAAATTTGTGGACTTTGCCCATCCATTCTGCGTCACGGCGAGCCAAATAATCGTTCACCGTCACAATATGCACGCCTTTGCCCGAAAGCGCATTTAGATAAGAGGGCAGCGTAGCGACAAGCGTCTTTCCTTCCCCTGTTCGCATTTCGGCGATTCTGCCTTGATGAAGGGCGATGCCTCCTAGCAGTTGCACGTGGAAATGTTTCATATTCAGCACCCGTTTGCTGACTTCACGCACAGTGGCATAAGCCTCGGGCAAAATGTCATCTAATGTTTCGCCGTCAACCAGTCGCTGTTTGAGGATTTTAGTCATTTTCATCAAATCCAAATCAGACTTGGCAGAAAATTCAGCGTCCAGCGCTTCAATTTTAGAGGCAGTTTTTTCCAACCTATTTATATTTTTGGAGTTTTCACTCGCGAAAATTTTGGATAACAATCCCATATCTCTTTTCCTAAAAATTATGCTAGATTTAGTTTACATTACATTAGCGAAAAAGAAAAGACATTTTATTTAGCACAAAAAAGTTTTCTTGGTTTTTCATCAAATTATGAGTGTTTTTTGAACGATTTTGACCACTTTTTGAGTGTTTTTGGGGTGTTTTTGGGGTGTTTTTGAGTGTTTTTTAAGTTATTTTGATGTGTTTTTGGAGTGTTTTTGGAGTATTTTCTAGTCCTTTTTTGCCTTTTTGCACTTCGATTTTTGATAAGTTCTCATTTCGATTTATGATAATTTTCATTTCGATTTTTGATGGATTTTTGCTTTGATTTATTACAAAGTTCCTGCTCGCTTTTCAATCAAAATTTAAAATTTAGGCATGACAAAAAGCCAACACAAACACCGCTTTTGCTTTGCATTTCAACAAGCATTTTGCTATCTCATCGGCAGTGGCTCCTGTGGTTATAATGTCGTCAATCAAAAGAATTGTGGCTCCTTTTACAGTCGAAGGGTTTGTAATCTCAAAGGCGTTTTTGACATTTTCATGGCGTTGTTTAATGGGAAGTGACGTCTGCGTTGGGGTGTCTTTAATTCGTTTAATCAGATAGGGTGCAAAAGGAAGATTGCATTCTGCTGCCACCACTTTGCCCAGCAGTAGCGCTTGGTTATAACCTCTTTTTTTCATTCGTTTTTTGTTTAGGGCAACAGGCACGACCCAGTCGATGTCGGTCAGGCTTAAAGCAGTTTTCGTTTGCTTTTCACCGACATTATTTAATGTGCTCTTAACGTTTTTGGTAGGATGCTCGTTAGCGTTTTTTAATGCGTTTTGATAAGGCACAGAAATAGTGCTTTTTAGTTTCTCTGCCATCAGTTGTCCAAGGGCGGTGGACAAATATTTGCAGCCGCCATATTTGAGTTTTTGGACAAGATGCAATGCTGTCCCTTCATATTTTGTCACGCAAAAAGCCTTTGTGAAATGATGAGAGACTTCTTTGCAACGATTGCAAATAATATCAAAACTGCTGACTTTATCGCCACAGATATCACAAGCATTTTCGATGAAATTAAGAGAGTCGAAACACTTTTTGCATAGATAAAAATAATCGTTAGTCAACCGCTCTGCTCCGCAGTGCAGGCATTCAAAATCTTCGGCAAAGAGCAGATGATGAAAACTATTTTTTAGAAAGGAAAATTTTTTTGTCTTTTCTAAAAAACTTTTTTTTATTTTTTTATCAATAGTATTCGGTGCCGAACTTTCTTGTTTATCCATAGAGTTCTTCTGCTTTCTTTTTTTGAATTTTTAACAATTCTTCCAGCATGCTATATCGTTTGGCGGTGTAGTTGTTATAAATCATTCGGGCAATATTTTTTTTGGGTCCCACAAGGACAACTAATTTTTTGGCACGCGTGACGGCGGTGTATAAAAGATTGCGTGTGATTATCTGTCCTGAACCTGCCACAACAGGAATGATGACAGCATCGAATTCGCTGCCTTGACTTTTGTGAATGGTGGTGGCATAGCAGACAAAAAGCTCCGCCACTTCGGCTTTGGAATAAACGGCTCGGCGATCGTCATCGAAAAGGACAGTGGTTTCGTGTGTTTGAAAATCGATTTTCTCAATCTGTCCCATATCGCCATTGAACACTCCGCTCGCTCGCTCTACACTTCCCAAAGCATCTTCTCTGCTCCATTCAAGATTGTAGTTGTTGATTGTTTGAATGACTTTGTCGCCTTCCCGAAGGCTGCGTGTTTCGAAATGGATTTCTTGTTTTTTCAAACTTTGGGGGTTGATGAGTTCTTGCAATTTTTTGTTCAAATTTTCCACTCCGCACACGCCCGACTTCATTGCGCAAAGCACTTGAATATCTTTGGGTTGGCAGTTTAGAAATTTGGGCAGTCGCTTGGTGGTGAGCTCCACCACGCAGTCGCACATTTCGCTGGGAGAGTCGCGATATTCATAGAAAAAGTCGGTGCTGCGGTTTGAAAGGTCGGGCATTTTGCCTTGGTTTATCAGGTGAGCATTGGTGACGATAAGACTTTTGTCATCTTGCCGATAAATGTGAGAGAGTGTGACTATGGTGATGACTTTGCTGGCGATAATGTCGTGCAAAACGTTGCCCGCCCCTACGCTGGGAAGCTGGTCTTTATCGCCCACCAAAATAATTTTGCATGTGGGGCTGAGCGCCCTTAAAAGACTGTAAAAAAGTGAGACGTCTACCATGGACATTTCGTCGACTATAACGACGTCGGCGGGCAGACGATTTTTTTCGTTGTAATTAAAAAACGATAAATTGCCTTCCTTAAAATTAACTTCAAGCGCACGATGAATGGTGCTGGCTTTGTGGTTGCACGCTTCGCTCAGTCGCTTGGCAGCCCTGCCTGTGGGGGCGAGCAGAAAAACTTTTTCATCTTGTTTTTTAAAACTTTGAAGAATGCTTTTTACGATGGTGGTCTTGCCTGTGCCGGGGCCGCCAGTGATGACTGTGACCTGTCCTTTGACTGCTTGACGAATGGCTTCTTTTTGGCTGTCGTGCAGCGAGATTTTGTTCACTCTTTCAAACTCTTTAATCTCACTTTCAATGTCGCAAAAAGTTTCCGTTTGACTTTCTGTGGAAGTGATGAGTTTGGTGGCGATAGAGTTTTCCATTATGTATAATTTCTTTTCGCACACGCAGGGTTGACCATGATGGTTGAAAATTTTTATGACACTTTCAATTTGCAATTTCTCAATTTCCTGAGAGAAAATGGGTTCTAATTCTTCGGCAGTTAGGCCTAATAATCCCACTTCATTTTCAAACAAAATTTGACGGGGAAGAAAGGTGTGCCCGCCTCTTTCGCCACTCTCTTTCAAAAGGTGCAAAATGCCCGCCCGAATGCGGAAGTCGCTGTTTCGTTCTATGCCCATTTTAAAGGCAATCCTATCGGCGGTGAGAAAGCCGACTCCATCGATATCTTCCACCAGTTTGTAAGGGTTGTCGGAGATGGTGGTGACTGTTTTTTCTTTATAAAAATTAAAAATTTTGACTGAAAGGTTGGTGGAGATGTCATATTGTTGCAAGAAAATGACAGCGTTTTGCATGCTTTTAATGTCTTTGAAACAGTCGCCAATCTCCACGGCTTTTCTGGCGCTTATGCCGCGCACTTCGCTCAGTTTTGCAGGAGCATATTCTAAGACGTCAAGTGTGTCTTCACCAAAGTGTTCGACAATGGACTGGGCTGTGACGGGGCCTACGCCACGAATGAGCCCGCTGGCCAAATATTTTACGATGCTTGCGAGACTTTTGGGACGAAGGGCGTCGAGTTTGGTGAAAGAAAATTGTTCACCAAACTTCTTATTTTTCACGAATTCTCCTTCGAGAAGCACTTCTTCGCCTTCAAAAAGACTAAGCGTTTTGCCTACACAAGTAAGAAAGGTGCCTTTGTAATCTATGGCGAAAACGGTGTAGCCATTTTCGAGATTTTTGTAGATTATACTTTCAACACTGCCAGAAATTTTCATAGAAATATTGTAACTTTTTTTAAAAAAACAAGCAAGCCTTTTGAGACTTGCCTGCTTTTGATATATCTTTTGCGACGAAAAATCGCTTGAGAAAGTGAATTATTTGCCAGTTCCTGTTCCGCAGCCTGGGCAGCCGTCACAGTCGCCATCGCATTGATAAA
This sequence comes from uncultured Christensenella sp., assembly GCA_964545115.1. Classification (GTDB taxonomy): domain Bacteria; phylum Bacillota; class Clostridia; order Christensenellales; family UBA1242; genus UBA7862. The sequence goes on from CAZJEU010000037.1 coordinate 5,579, forward strand.
AAATCATTTTAAATCCTCCTTTTTTGAATAAAATTATATTATCACAGCCACCAAAATATTACAAGCGAAATTTCCATTTTCCTTTCGACAAAGTTATACAAAATCAAACCTTATTCTTTTTTTGAGCAACAAAAAAACACTGAGAGGTTGCTCAGTGCTTTTTGGGTTTTTCACTAAAATTTAGTCGCCTTTGAAGGGGAGCAGTGCCACATTGCGTGCTCTTTTGACGGCGGTTGTCACTTCCCTTTGGTGCATAGAGCAAGTGCCTGTCTGCCT
>CAZJEU010000038.1:0-5832 GCA_964545115.1 uncultured Christensenella sp.
ACTCTATTTTTTATTCAATATTTATTTAAGCGTCGTTTTTGACCCAAAAATAGTAAAATTCTGTGCCAAAGAACTATTTTAACTAAAAGTTTGCATAGTAGTTTTTAAGAGATTATTTTCCAATATAGAATTAAATATAGTTTGCATAGTAGTTTTTTATATATGAGAAATTCTTAGAAGAAATTTTGTGAAATTTAAAATGCTTTCATAACTTACCTTTGCAAAATAAAACGTATTGATAGGTTTGCCGTCGAAAGAAACAAAATTTAAAATATTACAATTATCTAAATAATTGACTGCTTTACAAAAAAGCATATTTAAATCGTTATCTTGCATTAGTGAATTGGGAATGTTGTAGCAAATAAGTTCAATAAAATATTTGTTGATTGAGTTGCTTGTCGTCCACTTATTTATTAGAATATTTTTGCGAATATTTTTGAAAATTCTTATCAGTCGTTTATAATTCCCTTTTGTTTCAGCGTCCTTCTTTTCTATATTTTCATTATATAAAAAAAGGTCCACAGGAGAAGATTTTTTTGAAAGACACTCCCAAAAACTTAGAATAGCATTTTCGTCTTCTTGATTATAGGTGGCAAAACGAATTAAAATTTTGAAATTGTATTCCTGAAAACAAAGAATTTTTATGCCTTCGTTCACAACAATTAAAGTGGTTGTTTCATCAAAATATGGCAATAAACAATTGGTTAAATCTACAATAATCTTATCAAACGTGCCTGCATTCAAAATTTTTTCTTTTTGTTTTTTAGATTTTGCTTGATGGAAATTTTTCGAAAAAATATTGTTTGACATAACAAGACTGGGATTAAATGAAGCCACCACAATTTCCAATTCGCCCGTTTGGTCGATAAAAGTGTCGTTTGTGTAGTCGCCGATGGGAAAAATTCTTGTCGATTCCTCTTGTAAAACTAGGTTGCTGCCAGTGCAGTTTGCGTTTAAATCAGAAAGAGCACGGGTCAAAATATCAAGAGTTTTCTCATAAAATTCCTGAACTTTTGACTTATCTTTTTTCTCTGCAAACTGTTTTATAAGAGCTTTATCCATGTTAATTTAGTATATTTGTAATCGTAAAAATAGTCAAACAATTAGGATATTTGCAACAATTTTAAGGCTTTTTATAGCAGAAAGTGTTCGTTCTGAACTTTTGTTTTACAAACCATTATTTTATTGATAAACTAGTTTTGTATGGCAGAACATAACTATTTTAAACAAAGAAACTATAAAAACAACTTGAAAACAAAAGAAATTTTGTCTTCGTTGCCTGTTTTTTGCGATGAATTTTTTATTGGGATTGAAAGCCAAACAACACCACTTACTCGTTTGGGTTATGCCTTAAATTTGAAAAACTTTTTTTGGTTTTTGACGACAGAGATTATTGATTTTAGTCACAAAAAGGTTAAGGAACTTACCTTAGACGATTTGTCTCGTTTGACTGCCACTCATTTAGAAATTTATATGAACTTTTTGTCTGGTTATTATGTTGGAGATAAATTTTTTTCAAATTCTGCCACGACAAAATGTAGAAAAATCTCGGCAGTAAGAAGTCTTCTTGGTTATTTTTATAAAAAAGATAAACTACCCCAAAATGTTTCTGCAAAAGTCGTCACTCCTAAGATTAAAGATAAGGAAATAATACGGCTTGAAGTGGACGAAGTGGTTAAATTGCTGGATTGCACAGAAGACCCTTCCGGCGTTTTGAGCAAACGGCAGGTGTCGCAAAGTAAGGCAACGCGAAAACGTGACCTTGCCATTTTTTCGCTGCTTTTGGGCACGGGAATCCGTGTAAGTGAATGTGTCGGGCTGAATGTAGAAGATATCGATTTTAAGACAAATGGGTTTAAGATTACCAGAAAAGGCGGAGCTCAAACTATTCTTTATTTTTCGGACGAAGTGGCTAAGGCGCTCAGCGAATATATGCAAGAGCGACTTTCAAATGAGAAAATTGCCAAAGAAGAAAAGGCGCTTTTTATATCAATTCAAAACAAACGATTGGGCGTGCGTTCAGTGGAAAAGTTGGTGAGAAAATTTAGCAGCGCCTGCTTCCCTTTGAAGCGAATTACCCCGCACAAACTTCGCAGCACTTTCGGCACAAATCTCTATCGAGAGACAGGAGATATTTATATTGTTGCGGATGTTCTTGGACACAAGGACGTGAACACGACACGAAAACATTACGCTGCAATTTCCGAAGATAGCAGACGAAATGTAGCAAATATTATTAAACTTAGAAAAGACTGAACTTAGAACATATGTTTGACATTGGGTTTTTTTTATGATAAAATTTCACTTGTAAAGAAGTTTTTGAGTCTTGAAATAACTAAAAAGAAGCAAAAAGGAGACAGTATGACACGAGTGAAAAAAACGGAGGAAACTCTGGCGAAGACTCTTAGAGTTATAAAAATGTATTTTAATGAAAAAGGTTATCCACCGACCATTCGCGAAATGATGGCGGAAATGAACGTTGCATCGACTTCGACGATAAAATATTATCTTGACCGCTTGGAAGAAAGAAATTTAATTCGCCGAAAAAACAACAAAAATCGGGCGATTGAAATTGTCAAAAATTATTCTGAAAAGAGTGAAATCTCCAAAAAGATTATTCCTCTTCTAGGTGAAGTGGCCGCTGGCAAACCTATTTTTGCATTTGAAAATTATGAAGAAGTTTATGAAGTCTCAGAAAATCTTTTTAACACAAAAGCCGATGTTTTTATGCTGACCATTAAAGGTGATAGTATGATTAACGCAGGCATTTATGAAAGAGATAAAATAGTCGTGCGCAAACAAAATTATGCTGAAAACGGAGAAATTATCGTGGCTATGATTGGCGGTTGCGCCACTGTCAAACGATTTTATAAAGAAGACGAACATATCAGATTGCAACCGGAAAATGATTATATGAAACCTATTTATTGTTTCGACGTGAGCATCCTTGGAAAAGTGATTGGTCTTGTCAGAAATTATTAAAATTTTAATCAAAATCAATAAAAAATCATCGAAATTACGATGATTTTTATTTTTATTCTTTCTTTAACTTTTCTTGCAAAAGTTTTAATGCCTTAGTAGTTCCCTCTTTTTTTAGATTAAGCCAAAAAACATTTTCTAGACCACGGAAAAAAGTAAATTGGCGTTTTGCATAATTCCGCGTATTTCTTTTGATGAGATCTTTGGTGGTTTCTAAGTTAGTTTTGTTTGCAAAGAGATCGAACAATTCTTTATAACCAATTCCTTGCATCGACTGATTGTTTTGATTGATTTTCCCTGCTTTGATAAGAGCCTGAACTTCGTCTAAGTGACCTTCGTCAAACATCTTTTCCACACGCTTATTTATTCTGTCGTAGAGTTCATCACGAGAAAAATCAAGGGCGACAAGAACATAATTATATCTTGGTTGGCCGTTTTCTTCAAGGTTCACCGTCCCCTTCTCAGTAGGATTATTCGATAAAATTTCCAACGCTCGAATGACGCGTTTAGTGTCATTTTTATGGATTTTTGTTGCCTTTTCCGCAGATTTCTTTTGAAGAATTTCGAATAAAAAATCTCTTCCTTTTTCATTTAAAATTTGGTTATAATGCGCTCTGATTTGTTCATTTTTTGCCGTTTTTCCGAAAGAATAAGGATAAATTAGTGATTTTATATATAATCCTGTCCCTCCAACGATGATGGGAAGTTTGCCTTTTTGAACTATTTCAGCAATTTTTTCTTGCGCCAACTCTACAAATTGCTGGACACTAAATTCTTCATTAGGTTCCAAAATATCTATTAAGTGATGCGGCACTTGGGACTGCTCCTGAGTTGTGGCCTTTGCTGTGCCAATGTTAAGATAGCGATAAATTTGCATCGAATCGGCAGAGATAATCTCTCCATTAAATTTTTGGGCACACGAAAGGGCAAAAGCTGTTTTTCCGCTGGCGGTGGGTCCTGTAATAATTAAAATCTTATTCATCAAACAATCCTTTTAAACAGTTTTTCTATCTCATATTTGGAGAAAACTACATAAATGGGACGTCCATGTGGACATAAAAGCGTGTGTTTGGAAGAAAGTAATTCGTTTAGCAAAAAAGAAATTTCATTATCGCTTAAACTTTTTCCGCCTTTCACCGCTGCTTTACATGCAGATGTGGCAAAATGATTTTTGATGACTTCGTTTGTAGAAGAAATTTTATTAACATTACTCAAAGCGTCTTGCAAAAAATCTGCAAGGTTTATATCACTTAAAATGGATGGAATGCTGCTGATTTTATAAGAATTGTTCCCAAATTTCTCCAACTGAAAACCCAACTGTTCAAAGACAAAAAGATTTTCTTCAACAAGTGATTTTTCAAGCTCATTAACATCAAATATATAAGGCAAAAGCAATGGTTGCAACACCATTTTTCGTTCGTTAAACATTGCCATATATTTATCGAAAAGCACTCTCTCATGCCCTGCGTGTTGGTCAAAAAGATAAAAAGAGTCGTTAAATTCGACAGCAAGGTAAGTGTTAAAAACTGCGCCTATCACTTTATAGGTGATGTTTTTATCGAAATTTTCCTGAACAACCTTTTCAGAAGGAATTTTATGTTCGTTGGTGAAGGTTTCAAAAGTTTGGTTTTTCTTAAAATTAGCATTTACGTTTTCAATCGAGTTTTCATCAGAAGAGACATTAAGCATTCCGTCATCATTTTTTGACACCAAGGTTGCCACGTTTAATTTGCTGAGCTCTTCGGAAAATTCTTTCATTTTTCCAAAAGAAAAGCCTCCTGTAATTTCGGTTAAATTTTTGTTTTGAATGGGAGTATTTTGTTTTGAGAAAGACTTTTCTTCGTTTGTTTGTGTATTAAAATTTAATTTATCTTGATAAAAGACAGAAAAATTGTTGTCGTTTAATGTTTGCAAAACAGAAGAATAAACAAAACCAAAAATTTTGTTTGTATCTGCAAACTTCACTTCCATTTTGCTAGGATGAACATTGACATCCACTTCATCCAGCGGAAGGTTGAGATTTAAGATAAAAATGGGAAATTTGCCCTTCATTAAAAAGTTTTCATAGGCATTTTGCACCGCAGTCGACAGCAGATAATTGTTTACGTATCTTCCGTTTATTATAAAAGTTTGATAAGTTCTATTCGCTTTGCAGAAAGTGGGGGTTGAGATGAAACCCGAGAGAGAATATCGAGAATTTTTTGCATTGATTGGAATGACATTTTCCACTGTTTGCTTGCCATATACATTAAAAATCTTTTCTTTTAATCCCGGCAAATTAGAGTTGAAGATTACTTTTCCGTCTGCTATATATTTAATAGACAAGTTTGGATTAGCAAAAATTATGCGAGAAATAACATTTGTGATGGCACTTTCTTCCTGTTTTTCGCTTTTTAAAAACTTTTTTCTTACAGGAGTGTTGAAAAAAAGGTTTTCAATAATAATCGTTGTCCCTGTTTTAGTTCCATATTCTTCAATTTTGTCGAAAACTCCGCCAGCAACTGAAACTTTTCCGCCAAGTTCACTTTCAAAATGTTTTGAAAAAAGAGTCACTTGCGACACGGCACTCACACTTGCAAGGGCTTCCCCACGAAAACCCAAAGATGCGATTTGTTCTAGGTCTTCTGCTTTCGAAATTTTGCTGGTGGCATGAGGGAGAAAAACTTTTTTAAGGTCGTCAAACAAGATGCCAGAACCGTCATCAACGACTTTTATTTGTTTGACTCCTCCATTAGAAATTTCAATTGTAATATTTTTTGCCCCGGCATCAATGGAGTTTTCCAAGAGTTCTTTAACCACCGATGCAGGTCGTTCCACCACTTCCCCAGCAGAAATTCTGTTATATATTTTACT
>CAZJEU010000039.1:0-5754 GCA_964545115.1 uncultured Christensenella sp.
AATATAACAATTTTTGAGTTAAAAAGCCATTTTAATTTGTTTCAAAATATTCCTAAAAAAGTGTTAAAGTATGTTGAAACAGAAGTTAAATATGAAGGGTATTTAAAAAGACAAGTTCAACAAATTGCACAAATGAAAAAAAATGAAGAAATTAAACTTGACCAAAATTTCGACTATAACCAAATAAAAGGACTTCGAATAGAAGCTCGCCAAAAACTAAATAAATTTCAACCCTTATCTCTTGGTCAGGCAAGCAGAATAAGTGGAGTCTCGCTTTCTGACATAGCCGTTTTAACGGTTTATTTGGCTCTTCAAAAAAGAAAAGGAAGATAACGTGAATTTTCAAAGCAAACTAAAAAACATTTTTGAAAAAAACAACATGATTTTAAGCGATTTTCAAATCAAACAATTTGAAACCTTTTTTAATTTGCTCGTCGAATGGAATAAAAAAATGAACTTAACTTCAATAATTGATTTAGAAGAAGTTATCACCAAACACTTTCTTGATAGCGTTTTGCCAAAAGATTTTTTAAGAGAGGGCAGTTTGGTCATTGATATTGGTTGCGGAGCCGGCTTCCCAAGCATCCCTCTTAAAATTATTCGTCCAGACATCAAATTGACTCTGGTTGATAGTGTTCGCAAGAAACTTAACTTTGTGCAGGAAGTAGTCCAACAATTAGAATTAAAAGAAGTCTCAATAATTCACTCCCGAGCAGAAGAGTTGGCGTTCAGCAAAATTCACCGAGAAAAGTTTGATATTTGCGTCTCTCGTGCCGTGGCAGAATTGAATGTCCTTTCAGAATACTGCCTTCCATTCATAAAAATTAACGGTTATTTTCTCGCATATAAGGCTCAATCGGCAGAAGAAGAACTTTTTAATGCGGAGAAGGCAATCAAAATCTTGGGAGGAAAGGTCGAGAAGATCCAAACTTTTAATTTTGAAAAACTGTCCCGAAAGATAATTTTTATCAAAAAATGCTTCCCTACGCCTTTAAATTTTCCTCGTGACAAAAATATGCCAAGAAGAAATCCGTTATAATAAAAACCCTAAATTTGCTTTTAAAATAAAAAACGATAGTATTTTTATTTACTTTTTGCTATAATAAAAGCAGTTAGGTGAATTATGGGAAAAATTGTTTCTTTTGCTAATCAAAAAGGCGGGGTCGGCAAGACCACAACATGCATAAATCTTTCGGCCTATCTTGCTTATCTGGGCAAGAGAGTTTTGGTTATAGATATGGACCCGCAGGGTAATGCCACCAGTGGGCTTGGGATTGACAAGTCCCAAAAGATAAAAACTCTTTATGATGCGATTGATGGCGAAGAAGAAATTAAAAATATTATACAAAAAACAAAATTTGAAAATCTTGAAATTGTCCCTGCCACAGTCGATTTAGCCGGTTCAGAAATTGAGCTTGTTGCCATGAGAGAAAGAGAACACATTGTAAAGAAAATTTTATCAGAAGTGAAAGACGCATATGATTACTTGTTCATCGATTGCCCTCCTTCACTAGGTCTTCTTACAGTAAACGCTCTAACAGCGTGTGACTCTGTAATAATACCCATTCAATGCGAATTTTTTGCGCTCGAAGGGCTCAGTCAATTGATGAATACTATAAAACTTGTTAAAAAACATCTCAACCCAACAATCGATATTGAAGGAGTTATTTTGACGATGAAAGACAACAGGTCAAATCTTATTCAACAAGTCTCACAAGAAATTCATAGATTCTTCGGAGAAAAGGTCTACAAAGCTGCCATCCCCAGAAGCATTCGCCTTGCTGAGGCGCCCAGCCACGGAAAGCCTATCATCGCTTATGATTCAAAAAGCAAAGGCGCCGTGTCTTACTTCGAGCTTGCAAAAGAATTTCTTCAAAAGAATAAAGATAGTTATAAAGTTATAACTGACTTTTAAAAAGAAATAGCATTCTTGTTTATATTGCCTTTCAAAAAGAGTTTTCAAAAAATAGATTTAAATTTCTTAAATATGAGTTCGACAAAACTTTTCAACATCAGGACGAAAAGTATGGATAAAAATTTTACATTTAAAAGGACAAAAAGATGAAAAGAGGTTTAGGAAAAGGTCTGAATGCACTATTCTCAATTTATGATGACATAGAAGCCACCGTTTCGGCAAAGGGAGAAGAAGACTCTTCATCTTCTCAACATGATGGCACGGCTGAAAAGAAAAAGAGCGGTGTTCAAGAAATTGATATTCGTCACATAGACCCAAACAAAGGTCAACCCAGAAAAAAGTTTGATGCAGAAAGTTTGAAAGAATTATCTGAATCGATAAAATTGCACGGCGTGATTCAACCTATTATTGTAAATCAGGGAGAAAACAATCGCTATATCATCATTGCTGGAGAAAGACGTTTTAGAGCTTCTATCGTTGCTGGTAAACAAACAATCCCCGCAATTGTTAAACAATTTACCCCAAAGCAGATTAAAGAAGTCTCTTTAATAGAAAATCTGCAAAGAGAAGATCTTAATCCTATCGAAGCCGCAAGAGCAATTCGTGAACTTATGAATGAATATTCTTTAACACAAGAAGAAGTCTCCGATAGAATAAGCAAAAGCCGTTCTTTGGTGGCAAACACTCTAAGATTATTGTCACTTGCTCCACAAGTAATTGATTATATTGAGAAAAATCTTTTAACTGCAGGACACGGAAAATGCTTGGTTTCAATCGAAGATAAGCAAAAACAGGTCGACTTAGCTAAAACAGCTGTGAAAAACAAACTAACTGTTCGTGACCTTGAGAATTTATCGCGAGGAGTGCAACTTCAGAAAAAGACACCAAACTTTTTAAAACCAAAACAAACACCAGAACTAAAAGAATTACAGCATAAGTTACAAAGAGTGTTAAGCACAAGAGTTGTCATAAACGGCGACGATAATAAGGGCAAGATTTTAATAACTTATTTCACAAGGGACGACTTGGAAAGAATTTGCAACCTTTTCGAAGAGTAAAAATGCAAGAAAAGAATAAATTGTTCCACGTGGAACAATTTGACATCAAAATAAATAAAAATAATTTTAAAAATGTTCCACGTGGAACAATTCTAAAGAATACGACAAATAAAATAAATGTTTTTTAAAAACCTAATGTTCGGAAGGGCTTTTAAAAAAAAGATATTTAACTCTGCATCTAGCAAAATCACGCTCGAAATATTTGGTCGAAAAAAGAGTTTTTACAAATCTTTTTGAAAAGAATTGTGAAAAGAATAATTTGCTAGGATATTTATTTTGTGGTAATATATATACTAATAAAATTGGAGGAAAGTTGATTGAAGAACAGTAAATCAAAAGGGCTTATATTCTTTATAACGTCGTTAATAGCAATCATCCTTTTAATCTATTTAACGCAAGGAGCAAGTCTAGGCAGTAAAATAATAATCTCAGGCTCATCCATAGACGGAAAGGGAACAATTGAAGAGCTTATAGGCATTCCATCGTCGGATGAAATATATGAAAGAGAAAGTTTAATTTATTACATTGTTGTAAGTGATGAAGGTAAAGGTTATGTTTTAAAGAAAGACAGTGCCAATACGGTTGATAATATAACTAATGCTAGTGATTATTATTTTAATTTTGTTTCAGAACAAGATTTAGGAAGATTGCAAAAGCTTATCGATGATTATAATGAGTTTGCCAGAACTCGCAATGCCCTTCCTGCAAACGCAGATGACCAGTGGCTAATAATTTCTCAGGAATCTTTGCATGTTGGCACGTCTTGGTGGCAAAGTCTATTGCCTTACATCAGTGTTTTGGCAGTTGTCGCAATAGGATTCATTCTTATCCGAAGCATCTTAGGGGCTAATTCAAAGAGTTTTAATTTTGGAAAGACAAAGGCACAAATCGCTCATAATGTTAAAGTTAAGTTTAGTGATGTGGCTGGCATAGACGAAGAAAAAGAAGAATTGCAGGAAATAGTTGAGTTTCTGAAAAATCCACAAAAATTCACGGAAATAGGAGCAAAAATTCCTAAAGGAATCCTTCTTGTAGGTCTTCCGGGAACAGGAAAGACTTTGCTTGCAAAAGCAATTGCGGGCGAAAGTAACGTTCCTTTCTTTTCCATCAGCGGCTCAGATTTTGTAGAAATGTTTGTTGGCGTGGGCGCTTCACGCGTTAGAGACCTTTTTGAACAAGCGAAGAAAGAGTCGCCCTGCATAGTTTTCATAGATGAAATCGATGCTGTCGGCCGTCAAAGAGGTGCTGGGCTTGGCGGAGGGAACGACGAGCGTGAACAGACATTAAATCAGCTTCTTGTCCAAATGGACGGGTTTGAAGATAACACAGGAATCATCGTTATAGCTGCGACAAACAGAAGCGACGTTCTTGACCCTGCCCTTCTTCGACCTGGCAGATTCGACCGGCAAATTTATATCAATCCTCCTGATATTCGAGGTAGAGAAATGATTCTAAAAATTCATGCCCGAAACAAACCGATTGATAGTTCAGTAGACTTCAAAAATCTTTCTCGCTTAACTAGTGGCTTTACAGGCGCAGATATTGAGAATTTGTTAAATGAAGCGGCTATTCTTACCGCACGCGAAAATAGAAAAAGCATTACAATGACAGATATAACAGAAAGTATAAATAAAGTCCTTATGGGGCCTCAAAAACGCAGCAGAGTTGTGACGGACAACGATAAGCGTATAACCGCATGTCACGAGTCAGGTCACGCTGTAATCGGAAAAGTGCTGGAACACTGTGACGTTGTGCAGGAAGTTTCCATCATTCCCCGCGGAATGGCCGCTGGCTATACAATCAGTCGCCCCGATAACGACGAGAGTCATATGTCATTTAATAAGCTAATCGCAAATATAACGCAACTCTTGGGTGGTCGAGCCGCAGAAGAGGTGTTGATAAAGGATATTTCTACAGGGGCGCAAAATGACATCGAACGAGCAACCAAGATTGCACGGAAAATGGTGACAGAATGGGGTATGAGCGCCAAACTGGGGCCTCTCAACCTTGGTTCAAGCAGCGAAGTTTTCATTGGCAGAGACTATCAAACACACGTTTTATATAGCGAAAGGACTGCAGGAGAGATAGATTTTGAAGTCAAATCAATCATAGACACTTGCTATGAAAATGCAAAGAAAATAATAAAAAATAATGTAGATAAAATTAACACGATGATTGATGTTTTGCTTGAAAAAGAAACTATCTTTTATAATGAAGTCGAGCTTATAATGCAAGGGAAAGCCACCAAACAAGTTTTGCAACAAATGGAAAAGGAAGAGATTCGAAACAAGACTAAAATTGAAATCGAGCGAGCAGAAGCAGAACTGGAAAAAGCAAAAAAAGAACAAAGTATTCGAATAAAAACAGCTGAAGCACTGAAAAAAGGCGGAGTGCTTTCTCAAGAAGAGATTGAAAAAGTTAAAGAAGATTCCGCCAAAGTTATAGCTCAATCGCAAGAAAAGGTGGACGGCTTAAAAAAGAAGGTTGAAGCAAAAAGGCAGAAAAAAGAACCTTTGAAATCAAAAGAAAAGCCAACCTTGAAAACTGTTTCAAAAGAAACTCTAAAAAATGAAGAAAAAACAACTAAGCAGGTTCAAAAAAAAGAATTGTCGGAGAAAACTATAGAAAAAACAAAAAAAGATAAAAAGTAAGACTAAAAAAACAAGAAATTTTTCTTGTTTTTTTAATTTATAAAGCAAATCAATTTTGGAGCAGGTAGCGGGAATCGGACCCGCAACTCTTGCTTGGGAAGCAAATGTTTTGCCACTAAACTATACCTGC
>CAZJEU010000040.1:0-5677 GCA_964545115.1 uncultured Christensenella sp.
ATATTATTCTTTGACAAATGACAAATGAAAATCAAAAGAAAAAGGAGGTATTTTTAATGTCATTTTACACATGTAACAGGACGGGAACCTGTCCGGGAGTGATGACAGGCAATCCGCTAAACGGACTGTGCGAAAAAGCGTGCATTCAGGTGGATAAAGTGCTTGATGCGGCACTTCGCCAAATTCAGGAAAACAACGTGCAAGTCACCCTTTGTCATCTCGACCCACACAATCCCGCCACGCCACTCACCTTCGTGAGCGCTACGACAGATGGCGACACGACCATCTCAAATCTGGTGGTAGAACGCCTCGTCGACAAACCAAATTTTGCGCGCGTCTCTTTCGATGCCACAGTCCCAATGTTGGTGTCCTATGTTGACGCAAACGGTGTTCCGGGAACAGGAAAAACCAGCCTTGTCATCCCCAACGACATTGTGCTTTTCGTTCCTCAGCCGTCGCTCGTGCCTCATCGCATCGAAGTTTTCGGCGCCGTTTCCAGCCCAGTTGGCTCCTATGTTTCAGGCAGCACCTTCTGCCTAACCACTTGCATCACTCTCATCATTCGTGTAGTAGTTATGTCCGAACTGTGTGTTCCCAGCTATGGCTATTGCTCGCCACCGCCCGCACAAGATTACACTCAGGAAATTTGCAGCGGCACTTTTGACCTGCCACTTTTCCCCACTGCGCTTCAAAACCAACGACTCTAACATCCAGATTTTTAGAAAAAAGAGAGAATCATTTCTCTCTTTTTTTAACAATCATTTCAATCCAAAACTCAAACAATCTTTGTTGCGACTTCATCTTTTCAACATTTAATTTCCACCAACTTATTTTTTAAAAGGTCGCACGAAGTCAAATAATATTTTATGCCATCTTTAACCTTTGTCAGTTTTAAATCTTTATACTGAACGCCATGAAGATGCCCATAAACAACGCAATCAACTGCATATTTTTTGAAAAGATTGGTAAAAACACTATCGTTATAATACCTATCAAATGGTGGAAAATGAATTAAACAAATAATTTTCTCATCGTTTATTTGCATCTTTTTCGCACTTTTAAGCGACATTTCCAAACGCAAAGCCTCTCGATTCAACAACTTTTCATCGTCAAAAGACCATCCTCTTGTGCCACAAAAAATTATATTGTTCAATTTTATACTATCATTTTGCAACGCAAAAAAGTTGGGCGGCAGAACTTCACGCACCTTGCCGATAGTGTTCCACCAATAGTCGTGATTGCCACGAATGATAATCTTTTTGCCGGGAAGAGCAGCGATAAAGTCAATGTCCTTTTTGGCATCTTGAAGTTTCGTCGCCCAACTAAAATCGCCGGCAAGCAACACAATATCATCCTCTCTCACCCGTTTTTTCCAATCAGCCACAATGTTTTCCACATAATTTTGCCAAACAGCCCCAAAAATATCCATCGGTTTGGGTGAATTTATGGATAAATGTAAGTCCGAAATAGAGAAAACTCGTGGTTTATAGTTCGTTTTTTTCATAAAATTATTTTATCAAAAATCGCAGTAAAAGTAAAGTATTGAAAAATTTTTACTTATTACCCAATCTTTGACATAACTTGTGCAATTTGCACAAACTTTTATTTTTATTACAAAAAATTCTCCCAAAACATTTTCAAGTGGTCAAAAGTGGTTGGAAGTGGTCAAATTTTATGATATACTTTCGCCATAAAGGGAAGGTGTGCTTGAATGTTTCTGGGTTGTTTTGAACACAGCATAGACAGCAAAAACCGTCTCCGCTTGCCGTCAAAATTTAAAAAGGACTTTGCTTCTGAAATGGTGCTTTTGAAAGGCAACGGGGCTTGCGTTTTTATTTTGCCCAAAGAACAGTTCGACTTCGTCTTCAAAAAAGCCACCGAACTCCCCCTATTTGACGAAGATGCTCAACGTCCTCTCCGTCTCCTTTTCTCATCAGCCAGCGTGCTTGAAGAGGACAACCAAGGCAGATTTTTGCTTCCATCTTCACTCAAATCGCACGCCAAAATTATCAAAAATGTCGTTTTTGTCGGTGCCGGACAACGGCTTGAATTGTGGTCGAAAGAGAATTGGGACGCCTATTCAGCCATTTCCAACTTCGATGAAATTCTAAAAGAACTGGGGCGCCATGGAGTTTAAACATTTGCCAGTGATGCTAAATGAATGCATCGAAAATTTGCAACTAAAACCAACCGGCATCTACGTAGACGCCACCATCGGCGGAGCAGGCCACAGCAAAGAAATTGCTAAACGACTGAACAAACAAGGCACTCTCATCGGCATCGATAAAGACACTTTCGCCCTTAGCGCCTCTCGTGAAAAGTTATCAAAAGCGACTTGTAAAACTCATTTTATCCACAGCGATTTCAAAGATTTTTCCCAAATTTTACTTAATTTAAATATAGAAAAAGTGGATGGAATCCTTGTTGACCTAGGCGTTTCATCTCACCAAATCGACACCCTCTCCCGAGGTTTTTCCTACAAATTTGATGCCCCACTTGATATGCGAATGGACGCAACTCAAAGTTTAACAGCCTTCGAAGTAGTGAATAATTATGATGAAAAAACTCTCACCAAAATCCTTTTTGACTACGGCGAAGAAGCCTTTTCTAAACAAATTGTCAGAAATATCATTGCCCACCGTCAGCAAACTCCTATCAAAACCACCCGTGAACTGGCAAGTATAATCGAAAAAAGCATTCCTGCAAAAATCCGTTTCAAAAAAGGTGACGGTGCCTTCAAAAAAACTTTTCAAGCCTTGCGCATCGCAGTCAACGATGAATTAAATTCCTTGCAAAACGCTCTTTCTCAGATGATTTCTGCCCTTAAAACAACTGGTCGTCTTTGTGTAATTTCTTTTCATTCGCTCGAAGACCGTATAGTCAAAAACACTTTTCGCCAGCACGCTACCGACTGCATCTGTCCCAAAACACTTCCTGTTTGTGTTTGCAATCATAGAGCAAACATCAAACAAATTTCCAAAAAACCGTTGACTCCCTCTGCTTTGGAACTTGCTCATAATCCGCGCAGTTCCTCTGCCAAACTCAGAGTGATTGAAAAACTATAACTTTTTTTAAAAAAAGGAGAGCAAAATGGAAAAAAATTCAAGAAACGACATTCTTTTAAAGGAACGCGTTGAACAGGTCGATGACATCAACTTCGACAAAACTTTTGACGTGCAGGAAATGGCTAGCAGAGAACTCGACAATTTCGACAAGGAAGTCATCATTCACGACAATTTCTCTCAAATACACAACCTTCACGAGAACTCTCCCGACGAACTATTTTCCATCGAAATCCAACCCAACGAATTTTTCGACAGTCTAGATTTATCTCAAAATGAAAAGCAAAGAAACGCAAAGTTTGCTATCAAAAATAAGCCCTTATTCTTCGCTTTCACTTCTATTGCCATAATGCTTTGCATACTATTTATATATAATTTGTTTGTCATAAATTCTTTACGTTTTTCGTTGGCGCAAGCACCCCAAAACACCAACTCTACGATTACGAGAGTGGAAAATGATTATATTTTATTTGAAAATGAAGCCCGAATGACCATCACTTATCACGACTTCGAAACTCCTGAATTTTCTCAAACAAATTGGTTCGATTCGTTTGTAAACGATGTGAGCGAATTGTTTGGAGGGAGTCATAAAAAGTAAAATTGAATATTCCTTTTTCTCAACACAAAAGAGGTTATTATCATTGATTTTGATAGTGACCTTTATTTTTTTTACCTTCGCCCTTCGCTTTATTTTTTTGCAACTTATCGATGCAAAAAAGTTGCAAATTCATGCTGTCGAGCAGTGGGTTCGCACGCTTCCACTCACAGCAAAACGTGGACAAATCACTGATTCACAAGGCAACATCCTTGCCATAAGTTACACCAGTTATGATGTTTTTGTCCGTGCAAGAGAAGTTGAAAATCCTGCCGAAACTGCCACTTTCATAAGCACTTTAACGCAGCAATCTTTCGACAACGTCTATCAAAAATGTCTGAACAAAACAAGTTCCGAAGTGCTGATAAAACTTCAAATAGACCAACCCACCGCCTTAAAAATTGTTCAAAAGAACTTGAAAGGAATCTATATCGCCGAGAATATTTATCGTCATTATCCCTACGGCAAAACTCTTTGTCAGGTGCTAGGTTTTTTAACCAGCGACAGTGTAGGACAAAGCGGAGTGGAGTGTTTTTATGAACAAATTTTGTGTGGCAAAGACGGCAAATATCTCACCCAAAGTGACGTCAAAGGCATCACACTAAACGACAGTCTAAATTATTATATCGATCCTATCGACGGCATAAACCTATCACTGAATATCGATATAAACATCCAACTAATCGTGGAAAAAGCCATCGAACAACTCGTCGCCGACCACTCACCAAAAATGACTAGTGCCATCGTGATGAACCCGCAAACTTTCGAAATTCTTGCACTGGCAATCAACCCGAGTTTTGACCTAAACACCATCCCCAGAGATGACATTTCCACCCTTCTACAACTCACCAAAAACGTTGCAACAAGCGATGTTTACGAACCCGGCTCCACCTTTAAAATTCTCACCCTTGCCGCTGCTCTCAGCGAAAATTTAACTTCGCTGGACGATAATTTTTATTGTCCAGGATACCGTATGGTGGATGGTCAAAAAATCAAATGTTGGAAAACCACCGGTCACGGCAGCCAAACCCTCGTCGAAGCCGTCCAAAACTCTTGCAACTGCTGTTTTATGGACCTTGCCCTTCGCCTTGGCAAACAAAAATTATATAATTACCTGCAACTTTTCGGCATCGGCACTCCTTCTGGCGTGGACATTTCTGGCGAAAGTGGCGGCATCCTTTTGCCCCTTGAAACGGTGAAAAATGTCGACCTTGCCCGAATTGGATTCGGACAGACAGTCGCTGTCAATCAACTTCAACTTCTCACTTCGTTTTGTTCGGCAGTAAATGGCGGCTCACTTCACAACCCCTCTCTCTTGAAATCTTTTTCAGACGAAAACGGCGATATTTTATTTTCCAACACTTCTCTTATGAAAAACTCTACGATCTCTCCCGCAGTTTCCGAAACGATGCGCTACCTTCTTGAAATGGCTCTTAGCAAAACGGGCGAAATGACTTTTGTGGAAGGGTATAAAGTTTGTGGCAAAACAGGCACTGCCCAAAAATATGGTGCCGACGGTAAGATAATAAATGGCAAATATGTTTCCAGTTTTTTCGGTTTTCTAAACGATAACGGCACCCCAAAATACGCTCTTCTTTTGTGTGTCGACGAGAGCGCTTCGGGAATGTATTACGGCAGCATCGTCGCAAAACCTTACGCAAAAGTGATATTTGAAGAGTTAATTAAATATAAGAATATTATAAAGGCCGATCCCACCGCCACAGACGAAAAAATTATTTTGCCCTCTTTCATCGGGCTTTCGCTGTCACAAGCAATAATTGCTCTTCAAAAATTGAATGTCAATTACGAAGTAGATGGCGAAGGCGCAAAAGTGGTGGGACAGTTCCCATCGGCAGGCGAAAGCATCTTCAAATCCACCACCATTTTAATAAAAACAGCCTAAAAAAAGGGCAAAATTATTCAATAAAAAACACTAAACCACGTCAAAATTGAGTCAAAAACGACTCAAAAACAAGTCAAAAATGAATCAAAAACGGGTCGAAATTGAGTCAAAACGGGT
>CAZJEU010000041.1:0-3191 GCA_964545115.1 uncultured Christensenella sp.
GAATTTGAAGAAAAAATTAAAAAAGAACTTTTTGATTTAGGAATAAAGAATGCAAAATTTCTAGTAAATTTCGCAGAATTTGATAAAAGAGATTTTGAAAAAAAATTAACTTCGAAAGGTCTGGATGATATTAAATTTCTCTTTTCAGCCAATATTGGGCAGGAAATGAGACCGTTAAGTGACATTATTTCCGGCGGTGAAGCTAGCCGATTTATGCTGGCGCTCAAAAATATTCTGGCAGAGAGTGACAATATAATGCTAATGGTTTTTGATGAAATAGACAGCGGTATAAGCGGCGAAATGGGTTTTAGTGTAGCAAGCAAACTGGCAAATATTTCCAGACGGCATCAAGTAATCTCAGTTTCTCACTTGCCACAGATTTGTGCTATGGCGGACAGAAATATTCAAGTGCAGAAATATTCTGAAAAAAGCAAAACGCTGGTGAGTGCAAAAACGCTTTCTGAAAATGAAGCCTTGGAAGAAATTTCTAAACTTTCGGGCGGAAGCAAAAATAATGAAGTTAGTCTGCAACATGCACGACTTTTGAAACGTCGTTGCGAGGAATATAAAAACGCACTTTAAGATTTTTCTATTTAAAATTTTAAACATATAGATAATTACATTTTTTTCAAAGAAAACAAACACATATTTTAGCAAATAAAATTCAAACTAATAAATATGAAATTTAAGAGAAAAAAGCTTTTTGTCGGAATAATTCTTCTGGGAATTTTGATTGCATCGACGAGTTTTTTTGTGCTCAAAATTCCTTTTCAGAAGTTAAATGACTTTTCGTCAAATGCCTATCTAACAGCAGAAGAGCTAAAAGAAATTGAAAATTCTGAATATTTCGGTCCTTTTTTGCGTGTTATAGTTAAAAATGATGAATTGGTTAAGGCTTCGAACGAATAAATGAAAGTTGCTTTCGAGCCAGAAATTCAATTTCGACTCTTTAATCTTATTCCTATCAAAAATCAAAAAATAAAAATTTTGAAAGCGGATTCGGTGTTGGTTGGCGGGGCAGCCATTGGACTGGTGCTAAAAACGAATGGAGTGCTTGTGGTGGGAAGCAGTCCTGTGACGACCGCCACGGGCGAGAAAGATGTTTTTGACGACAATGTTTTGCAAATTGGTGACGTCATTACGCAAATCGAAAACGAAACTGTGGTGAACGGCAAAAGCATCTCTAAAATCGTGAATGAACAAAAAAATCAAGGCAGAGAACTGGAAGTTAAACTGATGAGAAAAAATAAAGAAATTTCTGCAAAATTGAAACCGTGCTATGATATTAAAAGTGAAAATTTTAAGCTGGGAGTCTGGGTTCGCGACGACGCTTCGGGAATTGGGACGCTGACTTTTGTGAATAAAAACAACCGTTTTGGCGCTCTCGGGCATCCCATCTGTGACAGTGATACACGCACAAAAATAGATTTAAAAGACGGGAAAGTGTATAATTGCTCCGTTTTGGGGGTGAATAAGGGCTCTTCTGGCAGTCCGGGGGAGATTAAAGGCTTGTTTATGCAAGGGAAAAACGAACAGGGCGTGGTAGAAAAAAATAACGATTACGGCGTTTTTGGCAGTTTGAAGGAAGAGAGTTCGCTGTTAAATTCTTTGCAAGAAATGGCCGTGGGTGGTCGACTTTCTGTCAAGCCGGGCAAAGCGCAAATTCGTTGCTGTGTGGACGGAAACAATGTGGAAAATTTTGACATAGAGATAATAAAAACCAATTATCAAAATTATTCAGGTGACAAAAGTATGGTTATTCGAGTGGTGGATGAAGATTTAATTTCACGCACGGGAGGCATCGTGCAGGGAATGAGTGGAAGCCCTATCATTCAAAATGGGAAAATTGTCGGCGCCGTTACTCACGTGTTCGTAAGTGATGCAACAAAAGGCTTTGGCGTGTATATTGACTGGATGTTATGCCAATAAATCATTTTAAAAATTATTGTTGAAAAATATTAAAAATTGTTGAATTTTAATAGACAATATATTTTTTGTGTGCTAAAATCATTTTTGATAATTTTTTACAAAAGTTTTGAAAAAGGGAAATCTATTAAAGGAGAATAGTGCTTTATGGTTAAGAACTGCTGCGGGGCAATTTTATTTTCGTCTGAACACAACGTTATTCTTGCCCAACAAATCAAAAACATTCTATGTCCAAAGGGGGTGGTAACGGTTTGTCTAGACAACATCGATAACGTCCTTTTAAACAGATATTCCAATATCGAATTTCTCATTTTAGACTTTACAAAATCGGTGCTGGACGAAAAATCTCTTTCGCTCATTCAAACGTTGCGTTATGATGGAGTCATCAACAAAGTGATTGCCATTTTTTCTAAGGAGACTGCTTTTACAAACAATTTTTACTCAATTATTTATGATGAAAACTTTAACATCGAATTTAAAAATCTGTTTAAAAAGTTTTTGGAATCGCAAGCTGTCAAATTCGACGTTTCTGTTTGTTCTTGGCGAAAAGTTATTAGCAACTATCTGTGCAACTGCGGGTTTTCTGCTAAAAACAGCGGATTTTTGATGATAGTAGATACGTTGATTTATTTTATCGACAGAAACTGTGCCGTGAGAAATTTCTCGAAAGAACTGTATGTTTATCTTGCCCACAAATTTCGTTCCACTCCCGCCGGCGTCGAAATTACTGTGCGAAAGACCATTCAAAATGCTTTTTTAAACAAAAACGAAAATTTTCCTTTTGAACATTGCCCGACGATAAAGGAATTTATAAATTACACCATCTCTCAACTTTACGACGAAGTAATCTCCACAAAAATAACGTCTTAATGAAGAAACAAACGATTTATTAGCTTGTCTTAAAAAGGAATAAAGCATAAAAAATTAAAATATATTTGATATATGAGACGCGGTTTTTATCTTTCAAATGGAGTGCAGCGTTTTTTTTCGCTTAACAAAAAGTTTGTGTTAATTGTGCTGTCGATTATGCTCGTCGGCGTGTTGACGGGAATTTTTGCTTGTGCAAAATCTTCTGAATGCATCACTATTTATTTTCTTCAAAACATTCCGCTTCGTCTGTTTTTATTAAATAAACTCTCGCTCTTTGGCTTTATTTTCTTTCAACTGCTTTTCTATTTTCTACTTTTGTTTTTAATCTTTTTTCTCTCATTTTTCAAACTGGGCGGTTTTTTTATTTTTTTCATCCTCTCCTATCTTTTCTATAT
>CAZJEU010000041.1:3201-5477 GCA_964545115.1 uncultured Christensenella sp.
TTGGTTGTTGTTTTTGTCTTCTTCAGTAGTTTTAAAGGTGTTTTTCTTTTAGTTTTTTGCATTTTACCTTTCCAAACAATTTTAATTTTTTTAATTTTTGTTTATTCAGTCAAACTTATTCGTCTTAATAAAGGAGTGGGAGCCTGTGGCAGTGGTTGCGTAAAGGCATATGAGTTTAAAAATATGCTTTCATTCTTTCTTGTTTTGTCAATTATTATCATTTTGCAAGCTCTTGTTTTATTCGTTTTAACCAGAATTTTCGTGTTTTAATTGGTTTCTTGTCAATTTTATGCTAAAATTAAAATGAATAAAAGGGGGACGAAATGGCTCATATTGTAGAAGATATCACTTTTTTTCTAAAAAAGAAATTTGACATCAAAGATAATTTTATCGGCATTATTCTTGGTTCGGACTACGGTGATTTTCTAAATTTTTTAAGTGATAAAACAGAAATTTTTTGCAAAGATATCCCCGGGTTTAAGCTTCTAGGGAAAGACGCCGAACAAAATAAGTTTGTGTTTGGGAAATATTTTGATAAAAATATCATCGTTTCATTTGGACGATTGCACTTTAACTATGGCTATCAGCCCCAAGATGTGGCGAATTATATTTTTGTTTTAAAAGAACTGGGTTGTGAAAAATTGATTATAACGGCCTCTGTTGGCTCGCTCAATAAAAGAATGCAAGTGGGCGACATTGTCAGTGCAGTCGACCACATAAATTTAACCGGCAGAAATTCGCTTTTTGGCTGTGAATATAGAAAATATGGCAATCTGTTTGTTGATACGCTCTCACCTTACGACTCTTCGATGATTGAGATTTTGACCCAAACGGCAAAAAAGGAAATGAAGATTAGGGGGAAAAAGGGCGTTCTCGTTGAATATGTCGGCCCTAGTATGGAGACTTTCAGTGAAAGCAAATTTTGCCATAACATAGGGGCAGATTTTTCAGCATTTCATATTTGCAACGAAGTTGTCGCGGCGAAATATTGCCACTTGCCCGTCCTTCTTTTTGGACTCGTAACCAATTATGCCTCCGCCTTCTCGGCGCAAGCAATCAAATATGAAGACATTGTCTATAACCGCAGTTGCGGATTGAACTATTATTTAGACTTATTGCGACGATTTATTTTAAACCTTTAATTTTTAAATATTTTTTTTAATTTTGCTCAAACTATCAGCATAAAAGGAAGAATAAAAATGAAAAAGTTTATTTCTCTTATGCTGTTTTTTTGTTTTGCGACGATTTGCATAGTTGGAAATTCCTCTACTTTAACTTGTCAGGCATTGGCAGAGAAGTTTGATGATTTTTCTGCAAAGTCTTTTGTCTTGATGGATTTTCATTCGGGCGAAATTCTTCTTGAAAAAAATAAATCAGAGAAATTGCCCGTTGCAAGCATTGTAAAACTTATGACAATTGAATTGACCTGTGAAGAAATTGAAAGAGGCAGCCTTAATCTGGACGACATTGTGGTGGCTTCTGACAACGCTGCCAGCATGGGCGGCTCGCAAGTGTTTATCGAGTCGGGCGGAGAATATTCTGTTTCTGACCTTTTGAAATCGGTGATAATTAGTTCTGCAAACGATGCCAGCGTAGTTTTGGCAGAAAAGATTGCTGGCTCCGAAGACAATTTTGTTTCGCTTATGAACAAAAAGGCAAAGGAACTAGGGATGAAAGACACTTTTTTTTGCAACTCCACAGGTCTTCCTGCTGCGGGTCAATTTTCTAGTGCGAATGATTCAGCAAAAATTTTAAGAGAAGTTGCTTCGAGAGAACTCTATCACAAATTCAGCACAATTTGGATGGATTCACTTAAGCATCCAAAGGGCAGGGAAAGCGAACTGGTGAACACAAACAAATTGATAAGATATTATGAAGGGTGTGACGGTGGCAAAACAGGCTCCACCAACGAAGCGGGATATTGCCTTGCAGCAACTGCAAAACGTGGAAATATGCGCATTATTGCTGTGGTGCTTGGCTCTGATACAGGCAAAAATCGCTTTGATGAAACGGCGCAACTTTTCAACTACGGGTTTGGAAACTTTGAGAACAAAAAGATAGTAAGTGGTGGCGTCGTGCTGAACGAACGAGCAACTGTCAATGGCGGCAGTGTGGAGAGTGTGGGCGTATACGCTGAAAAAGACGTCTATGTCCTTAGCAAAAAACGAGATGAAAATGTTCAAATTTCCACAGAAATAAGATTACTTTCACTTAATGCTCCCCTTAAAAAGGGCGACAAAGTCAGTTGCACCGTAATCTTCCGCGGTCCTGAATTG
>CAZJEU010000042.1:0-5392 GCA_964545115.1 uncultured Christensenella sp.
TTTCTATCAATTTTTTATCTCTTTTCTTTTTATCTAGTTTTATCTCTTGTTTTTTATTCTGTTCTTTTTCTTGTTTCAGAAATTTCTTTGTGCCCAACAGTTTGTTTATCGGCAGCGAAAAAACGATGCCTTCTTTGCCTTCTTCCAAGCCAGCATTTTCACAAATTCTTTTCATAATGCTTTCTTTCTCTTCTCGCAAAACGATTGTTAAAATAATCTCTTTCTCTGGTTGAATTTTAATGCCAAGAATGCCATTGTTTTCAAAAAGGCTGGTGCCTCTGCCATAAATAATGGTGCCACCCGTGGCGCCTGCCTCGCGTGATGCCTTCACTACGTTATCGGCTTGCCCCTTTTTTACTATCGACACAATAAGTTCAAAATCTTTTTCCATCTGTCTTCTCCTTTTTCTTTTACAAAAATCTTTGAATTGTTTTTAAATGTCGCAATTTAAAACTTAAAACCCATTCGTTCAATCAAACTATACGCAGCACTTTTTATGGGAATCGTAAGCGCCATACCCGTATTTTTTTTGTCAAAATTGAGTTTTTCGTTTAATGTCTTTAAAATTTCTTCACTATCATCCAGTTTAATCAGTGCCAAAATTATGCTTTTTTCTTTAATATCTAGTCCCAAATAATCACCCAAGGAAGAGTCCGCCGTGCCCACGCCCAGAGATAAAAGTTGCAACTCCACGTGCAAATTGCTCAGAATCTTGACCGTCTTTTCATCTTCTTCTCTATTTATTATGACCATAAGAAGTTCAATAACAGGTGCTTCTTTTTTCATTTTCTCTCCTTCAAAACTCGATTTTTTCATCCGTCAAACTCCACTATGTTTTTATTACTTTCTTTTTGTTCAACAGCTTTTTCATAGTCAAACTCTATAATATCATTTTTAGACGGTGCCAGTTTTGGTTTTAATTTATTTCTTTTTATCAGTTTAACTTTATAGATAATCCCTAAAATTTGCATAGAAAAAATAGGGATGGCAGCAATCAAACCCACAGTGCCAAAACCCCCGCCACTTGTGGACAATCCCGTGACAAACGGCAAAATGAAAGACACCGCCATCGTTCCGCTCGCCACTCCGCCCGAATCGAAAGCAATGGCAGAAAAGATTTTAGGCGAAAGGAAGGAAAGAATAAGACAAGCCACATAAACAGGCGCAATTATCATCAAAAAGTTCACTTCACTTGTCGCTTGCCACGCCGCCACCACCACCGACAACGCCATCCCGAGTGAAACAAAAAGCATTATAGTATTGCGCCCAATTGCTTTGTTTGTAATCTCTTCCACTTGTTTTTTAAGCACTTGCATGGCAGGCTCTGCAATGATGGCCGCCGCCCCCAAAACAAAAGCCATGGGCAATGCCACCCAAGAGTTTTCCAGTGTGGAAAAAAACTCTCCAATCTCCTTTCCAATGGGATAATAGCCACACTCCACTCCCGTTAAAAACAACGACACGCCAATGTATGTTAGCAAAAATCCCACCAGCGTTCTCACCACTTTGGTCTTCGGATATTTGAACGAAAAGAGTTGAAAGATAACAAACATAATAAGGATGGGAAACAGCACAATGGCAACATCTGAAAGACTCTCTCCCAAAGCAGCCAAAAATTCTTGCGTTATAGAAGGATAAACAGTGCGTTCCACTGTCATCGAAATCTCTGCTGACCCTAAAAAAAGACTCATAATCATCACAGCTAGAATGGGACCCACCGAACAAAGTGCAATCAGTCCAAAACTATCGTCTTCGCTTCTCTTGCTGCGCACAGCACTTAACCCCAGTCCAAAAGAGATGAGAAAAGGCACCGAAATCGCTCCCGTCGTCACACTGCCCGAGTCGAAAGCAATGGGCACAAATTCCTTTGGCACAAACAATGAAAGCACAAAGACCGCCAAATAGCAAAAGGTAAGCAATACCGAGAGATTCATCGAAAAAACAATGCGCAAAATACTGAGAATAAACAAAATTCCCACCCCCAGCGATACGGCTGAAATGAACACCCACACCGAAGAAAGGTCAGTGCTCTTTTCCACCTGTCTGGCAAGCACCATCAAATCAGGTTCCGCAAGAGTGATGGCGAAACCAATTACAAAGCCCACTACCAGCATAAAAACAATTTTATTTTTTTTGGAAATGGCGGCTCCCGCCCCGTTGCCCAGCTCAATCATGGCATTTTCTGCACCCAATTCAAAAAAAGCAATGCCAATAATCATTAAGATTGAACTGACAATCAACTTGATAAAAGTGTCGCCACCAGTCGGAATCACCAGCAAAAAAAGGGCAATGATAACGATTGTAATGGGCATCACGGAAAAGACAGATTCTTTTAGTTTGGTTAACAGTCCCCTCAAAGTCATCTCCCCCCATATTATGTAAATAATTCTACATTTGTTTTAAAACACTGTCAATAAAATGCGGAATAATGCTCTTTAAATTTATGTTTTCCAAAAGCAATTGACAAAAACCCGCAATAGTCTTAAACTTTTTTGTAAACATAAAAGAGAGAAGAAAAAAATGAACTTCACCGAAATTGAAGAAAAATGGCAGCGAATTTGGGAGAAAGAAGAAGTATTCAAGGCCAAGGACTTTTCCGACAAGCCCAAGTTTTTGGGACTTATAGAATTTCCTTATCCCTCAGGGGTAGGTTGTCACATTGGGCACGTCAAAGCCTTTTCTTCCATGGAAGTGCTGTGCCGCAAAAAACGACTGGAAGGCAAAAATGTAATGTTTCCCATCGGTTGGGATGCCTTTGGTCTGCCCACTGAAAATTATGCCATAAAACATAATGTCGCTCCTCGACTGGCCACCGACAAAAACATTGAAAACATCAAAAAACAATTTAAGCGCATAGGCTTTTCCTTCGATTGGAGCCGTGAAATCGACACTACGGACGAAAATTATTATAAATGGACGCAATGGATTTTTTGCAAACTGTATGAAAAAGGACTTGCTTACAAAAGTAAAGCGCTCGTGAACTATTGTCCTTCTTGCGATGTTATTTTGTCTAACGAAGAAAGTCAGGGCGGAGTGTGCGAACGATGTGCCGCACAAGTAGTTCAACGAGAAAAAGAAGTGTGGTTTTTAAAGATTCGCGACTATGCCGAAAGGTTGCTTTCAGGGTTGGATTTTGTCGATTTTCCCGATAGAATCAAAGACGTTCAGCGCCATTGGATAGGGAAGTCCCAAGGGGCAGAAGTAAAGTTCGTCGTCCAAGCAGGCACGCAGAAAGATACTCTCACCGTCTACACCACTCGCCCGGACACCCTTTTTGGAGCGACTTTTATGGTCATCGCACCCGAGCATCCGCTTGTGGAAAAGCATAGAGCTTTTATTACAAACAAAAAAGAAGTGGACGCCTATATTCTTAAAACCAAACAAAAAAGTGAATTTGACAGAGTTCAGGTAAACAAAGATAAAACGGGCGTGAAATTGGAAGGTATTTTTGCAATCAATCCCGTAAATGGACAGCCGCTTCCCCTGTTTATCGCCGACTATGTAATGATGACCTATGGCACAGGCGCCATAATGGCAGTGCCCGCTCACGATAGCCGTGACAACGAGTTTGCCAAAACTTTTTCGTTGCCCATTTTGCCCGTGATACAAAGTGATAGCGTCGCAGAAGACCAACTTAACATCGACAATGGAGTGATGATAAACTCTCAATTTTTAAATGGACTCTCTTCCAAAGAAGCCACTCAAAAAATGATTGACTATCTGCAACAAAATGACCTTGGCACGCCAAAAGTAAATTATCAACTTAAAGACTGGGCGTTCAATCGTCAGCGCTATTGGGGAGAACCTTTCCCCATTATTTATTGCAAGAAATGTGGCACAGTGCTTGTCCCCGAAAAGGATTTGCCGGTGAAACTTCCCAAACTCGATAAATATAAACCATCTAAGGACGGACAATCTCCTCTTGCGCAAGTGGAAGAATGGGTAAACTGCACTTGCCCCAAATGCGGTGGTGCGGCAAAACGCGAAACGGACACCATGCCTCAATGGGCAGGTTCCAGTTGGTATTTTTTAAGATATATGGACCCCAGAAACTCTCTGGAATTTGCATCCAAGGACAAACTGGAATATTGGGGCCCTGTGGATTGGTATAACGGCGGAATGGAGCACGTCACGCTTCACCTGATATACTCACGTTTTTGGAATATGGTGCTTTTCGACCTGGGGCTCGTTCCTTTTGAAGAGCCTTACAAAAAGCGAACAATGCAAGGTCTGGTGCTGGGAGAAGACGGCAATAAAATGAGCAAAAGTCTGGGCAATGTGGTCGACCCAATGGATTATGTGGAAAGATATGGTGCAGACGTCCTGCGACTTTACGTGCTTTTTATGGCAGATTATGAGAGTTCTGCCCCGTGGTCCAGCCAAAACATTGCCGGATGCAAACGCTTTCTTGAACGAGTGGAGCGTATGACGGATTTTGTTGATTCAACGCAAGGGATATTAAAAGAACATATTCCTGCCCTTAACACCGCCATCGCCAAAGTGACTTCCGACATCGAGAATTTGAAGTTTAACACTGCCATTTCAGCCCTTATGACTTTTGTAAATGTTATTTATAAGGACGAGAAAATTTCCCGCGACGAATTCAGAGAGTTTCTTATTTTGCTCTATCCCTTTGCTCCCCACTTCGCCGAAGAAATGAACCAAAACTTGGGGTTCGACACACTGCTTTGCAAAAGTGAATGGGTAACTTTGCACCCTGACGATTCAGTCAAAATTCTCAATTTTCCTGTGCAGATAAACGGCAAAATGAAAGATGTTGTGGCAGTAAAACAAGGCTCCACGCAGGAAGAAGTGTTGGAAAAAGTTAAACAAAGCGAAAAGTTGCAGCAGTTTTTCACAGGGGGCATTAAAAAAGTTATTTTTGTGAAAGATAAAATCATAAACATAATCGTGTAATAACTTTTCAAAACATAAAAATATCAAAGTTTTTAATAAAAAAAGAGAGAAACAATCTCTCTTTTTTATCTTTAAATTATATCTGTTTAGCTGCCAATCATTGCCACGCCAATAGTTGTTTCAATTTGTGCTCTTACATCAGGAAAGAAAGTAAAAATTACAATAGCAGCACAGACAATCAGAAACACCAGTTTAAGAATGCTCGATTTGTCCCACACAGCACTCAGCCCCACCAAAATCATCAAAGTTATCGGTGCATAAAGCCCGATGAGATTGATGGCATCTACGATAATGCCCTCGGTTGGCAGAAAGGCATAGTAAGTCTGAACAATAAGGCAGGCATATCTGACAATCATCAAAATTGCGACCAATCCGCCCAAAGAACTGAGAAGTCTCTTAGTTGCTTTTTCTTCTTCACTCATAAATTTTCTCCTTTAAAATAAATTTTAATGAATTTAAGCCAATCCCAGTTAAG
>CAZJEU010000043.1:0-5332 GCA_964545115.1 uncultured Christensenella sp.
AATTTTGAAAATCTCGCAAAGTTTTTTTCAAAATCTCTCCATGTTCTTTCTCCAAAGG
Source organism: uncultured Christensenella sp. (assembly GCA_964545115.1). Taxonomy (GTDB): domain Bacteria; phylum Bacillota; class Clostridia; order Christensenellales; family UBA1242; genus UBA7862. The sequence goes on from CAZJEU010000043.1 coordinate 59, forward strand.
AGTCAAAGGCAGACGGAGTTCGTTCGAGCACAGTCCCTTTTGAGCACAGGCAAATTTTACAGGAATGGGATTGACTTCAATGAAGAGATTTTTGTTAATTTCCATCAATTTTTCCTGCAAATCTTTTGCTTTTTCCACTTTATTTTCAAAAACAAATGTGCACAGATTTTTGATTTCCTTTGGCAAAACATTCCCCGTAACACTGATGACTCCAAGCGCTCCCAAAATTAAAAAGAGAAAATTGAGCGCATCATCTCCCGAATAAACTGCCATTTTGGTTGATAAGATTTTGCACAATTTCATAATCTGCATTATGTCGCCACTGGCTTCCTTTATGCCGCAAATGTTTTCAACTTCGCTTAATTTCGCCGCTGTTTCGGGCAGAATATTCACTCCTGTTCTGCCGGGAACGTTGTAAATTATAATAGGAATTTTCACTGCATCAGCCACTTTTTTAAAATGTTCCAAAAGTCCTTTTTGAGTGCATTTATTATAATAAGGCGTCACAATCAACAAGGCTTCTGCCCCCAGCTTTTCAGCCAAAACACTTTGTTCCACAGTCGTTTTTGTACAGTTTGCCCCCGTGCCCACAATCAGTTTCACCCTGCCGTTAATTTGTTTTTTAGCAAAACAAACAATTTCTTTTTTTTCCTTGCCACTCAACGTAGAAGGCTCGCCAGTCGTACCCAAAACGACGATGGCATCCACACCGTTTTTAATCTGATGTTCAATCAATTTTTCAAAACTCTCAAAATCCACTTCGCCATTTTTAAACGGCGTTATAATTGCTGTGCAACTACCTTTGAAAACAACTTTTTTCACAATCTTCCCTCCTTTTTAAACTTAATAACACTCTCTAAAATCTGCACGGCATTTGTCGCAGCGCCTTTTCTTAAATTGTCGTTTACCGCAAAAAAGTTTATGCCATTTTTCACCGAAAAATCTCGTCTAATTCGTCCCACAAAAACGCCATCTTTACCCTCACAGTTTATGGGCATCGGATAAAGATTTTGAGAGGGGTCATCCTCCACAAAAACATTTTCAAACTCCTTCAAAGTCTTTTTAATCTCTTCCATCTTAAACGGCTTTTTCAGCAAAACATTTATACTTTCGCTGTGACAATTAAAGATAGGCACACGCACTGTCGTCGCCGTAATTTTCAAAGTGTCATTATGCAAAATTTTCTTGGTTTCAAAAATCATTTTGTCTTCTTCTTTGGTATATCCATTTTCCAAAAAATCGTCGATATGAGGAATTAGATTAGAAAAAATAGGGTGCAAAAACTTCTTTGGTTTTTCTCCCTTCATTCCCTTTTCAAAGTCTTCAATTCCTTTTTGTCCCGCTCCGGAAACTGCTTGATAGGTGGAAAAAACTACCCGTTTTACACCAAACTTATCATCCAAGGCTTTCAGTGGCAACACCGCTAGAATAGTGGAACAATTGGGGTTTGAAACGATGCCTTTGTGCCACAAAAGATCTTCTTCATTCACTTCCGGCACCACCAAAGGCACCTTCTTTTCTCGTCTGAAAGCACTGGAATTGTCTATGACAAGACATCCTTTTTTTAAAAAAACAGGAGCAAACTGTCTCGACAGACTTGCTCCCACAGAAAACAAAGCGTAATCAATCTTTTTTTCACAAATATTTTTTTCACACAGCTCTTCGACAATATATTTTTTGCCGAAAAACTCTATTTCTTTGCCTTTTGAATTGTCGCTTGCGAACAGAAAAAGATTGTCAGGTTTAATATTTCTTTCTTGCAAAATTTCTAAAAATTTGCCCCCCACTTTTCCTGTCGCGCCTACGATGGCAATGTTCATTATTTTTCTCCAAAACTAAATTTAACCCAAAAAAATTCACTTCGGGCTATCAAAAGATATTATTCAGTTTTGGTGAATATTGTGCACTAAATATTTTGTGACGATTTTTCAAAAAAGTTTTTGAGCCAAAGCGACAAATTTATAACGCTGGAAAAAAGCAGTTTTTCATTGGTGCTTTGTGGATTTTCAACTTTCACACCCAAAATGGCAAGTTGCATATTTTTATCTTTTTCTCGCAAAATTCCTGCTGCTGATGGCAACATTAAAACACTCGTTTTGAGCGGAAGGATTCCCACATAACTCCTTTTCAATTGGTCTATAAATTCACAATCTTCCCGCGCCTTGAAAGAAGGATGTTCTTCCGTGATTTGCCACGAAAAACCATATTTTTCACAAAGACTACTCAGATATTTCACTTGCATTTTTAGCAAATCTTTGTTGTCAGACAGAATATTCACGCAAAAGATGCCCTTTTCGCTGTCCAACTTAAAACTATTTTGAACGACAATTCCCGCGTTTTCTCTTTTCTTTTCTCCTTGTTCCACTTCAAAAAGAAACTTTAAAACACTGTCAAAAGAAGGACAAACGAGAGTATTATCAAGCATTCTCACGCACTTTATCGCTAAGTCTTTATTTGTTTTTTTACCCCAAAAAAGATGATGCCACATAATTTTTTTCAAACTTTCGTCTTTCATCGAAGTAGTGAAAGTCACTTCTGCGCTGCTTGGCACAACACTTGCTACTCCACTTTTTACAAAAAAACTATTTATTTTTTTGCTGTCGATTTTGCTCAAAAGTTCACCCGCAAATTTAATTGCATTTTTCTTTTCACCAATTTTTCCCATTGATTCTCCTGCTAAACCACCAATAAAAAGTCGAAAAGTTTTATCTTCCTTCGATTTTACAATAAATTCTTTTTCAGTCTTAAACTTAACTTCTACGTTTGCGCTTTCGGCGCTCGACAAATACAAAGTTGCGTCGTTAAACCCGTCGATGCAGACAACTCTTTTTGCGTTTAACTTTTTAAAATTAAAATTTTTAAAACTCAAAAAGTTTTCATCGCAAGGAGTAAAAATCACTTCAACATTAACTCCGACATCACTGGAAAGCAGCTCTAAAACAACCGCCATTCCAGCAAGTCCCACTGCTCCAAAATTAGATTTTCTTACCTGAATATAAGCGCCTTTTCTAACCAAATTCGAATTTTTTCTAAAAAAGATTCTTCGTGCTTTCTTTGTTTTAAAAGGAGAAAAACTACTTTGAACGACAACGGCAACGGGCGAAATTTCGGGCAGAGTATTTTTGCAAATAACGACATTTCCCCACTCGTCAACCCAAAAATCCAATGAATTTTCCTGCGTAAAATCTTTCAAAAAACGGACAATATTTTCCGTTTTACCCTTTTCTCTGTCGATTTCAGCGAGTTTTTTTATAAATTCATTCAGCCTTTTCCCTGTCGTCATAACTTCTCCCCCATTTTTAAAAGCAGTTTTTAACTTAAAAAAGAAGAAGATTTAATCTCCTTCTTTTCAATGCAAAAAATATTAACTAAAAGGAGATTATTTCCCTTCTTTTTCTTTCTTTGCTTTTTTGGCTATCACTTCTTTGCCGTCATAATATCCACATTCGCCGCAGACAGCGTGTGGTGCAATTTTTGCTTTGCAATGCGAACATTCTATCAGCGTCGGTGCTGTCGCTTTCCAGTTTGCACGTCGCTTATCTCGCCTCGATTTACTTATTTTCCCCTTTGGAACTGCCATTTTATTTTTCTCCTATTTTTGAATTTTGCAAAAAGTTTTCCAATTGCTCTTGCTCTTTTGCCAAGTCTTCACAGTTACACGAAAAAAGATTTTTATTTTTTCCGCATATGGAACAAAGTCCACGACACCCTTTCTTGCATTCTATCTTAGACGGAAAATGAAGAAACAAACTGTCAATTACTGCTTCGTCCACTTTCGCCACGGTGCCATTGAGAAGGTAATTTTCATCATTTTTCTGAGTGCTGTCTTCCACAAATTTCTCTTTGACAGCAAAGCGAAAACTCTTTTCAAACTTTTCAGCACAAATGTCGCATATACACACAAGCAAAACTTCGGCGGTGGCATCCAAAAATAATTCGTTATTCGAAAAAGTCATCGTGCCTTCAAGTTTGACGGGCGAAACAATTTCGCAGCCTTTGTCCTTCACTAAGTTGGTGTCTAACGGAAAAGTCAAATCGACCTTTTGAGGCACACCTTCTTCGCTTTTCGCTTTTACAAGATTTAGCAACATAGTAGTCCTTATTATATTTATTTTAAAGAAAAAGTCAATGTATTTTCTTTCTTAAAAAAACTTTTTTAATTTTTTACTGTCAAAAAAATTAAATTAAAACGAATATTTATGCACTGTCTTTTTTGTCTCATATCTTTTTAATATGGTTTTCGTGAATTCTTTAACTGCAAAAACTATTTTTCTTCATCTTGCTGCTCAGTCGGCCCCATACATCTTTTTTCCCACCATTCTTTCTCTTCCTTATATTCTCGCTCATAATCTTTAATACTTTGTATTGCTTTTTTAGGTGCTTTTTTCGTCGGCAAATAAATTGCATTTCCATACTCATCATAAGAAATGGTATACCACTCATCGTTTTCCATAAAAAACGGCATTTCAAATAACGTAAAGATTTCTCTCTTTTATATTTATTTTCTTTTCATTTTAACATTTTTTGAAAAAAAGGGCAAAATATTTCACAATTTACTTCTTTTCATAAAAAAACACCTTAACTTAAAGTCAAAGTGTTTTTGGTGGGCAGGGATGGATTCGAACCATCGAAGTCGGAGACGACAGATTTACAGTCTGTTGCATTTGACCGCTCTGCAACCTACCCCTAAGAGCCATAGTGACTGGTGGTGACAGCTCTCTGATGAGTGCTGTTGGGTGGAAATCACCATGGCTTGGAGCTGGTGGTCGGAATCGAACCAACAACCGGTTGATTACAAATCAACTGCTCTACCATTGAGCCACACCAGCAGGGTTGAATTTTTATACAACACCACGAATAATTATGCTTGCCACTTTCCTGACCTTTGCTAAAAGACAAAGATAAAAAGTGGTGCCTTGGGGCGGAATCGAACCACCGACACATGGATTTTCAGTCCATTGCTCTACCGACTGAGCTACCAAGGCTTGCGGGTTTACGATTGATAAAAATTTTTAGAAATATCAATTTTTCAGATTTTTAGTTTCTCTTCGCTCAAAATTACATTAAATTTCTCTGCACCTAAAACACATTAAAAATAAAAAATCTTTTTCCAAAGTTTTAAAAATCGTAATGGCGACTTGGAAGAGACTCGAACTCTCGACCTCCGCCGTGACAGGGCGGCGTTCTAACCAACTGAACTACCAAGCCATACAAACGATTTTGGTGGGCCTTCAGGGACTTGAACCCCGGACCGACCGGTTATGAGCCGGTTGC
>CAZJEU010000044.1:0-5296 GCA_964545115.1 uncultured Christensenella sp.
AACTAGTCTTTTTTATTATAATTTACGAATTGAATTTGTGTCAAACAAAAAAAGTGTTTTTAGATTTTAACTCAAAAAACACCTTTTGGCACCGAATTTATTGTTTTTTCAACTAAAAAAGCCTGTTAAGTCAAGAAGCCCGAAGCCTTCTTCATTGCGATTTTTTGTCAATTTAACGCAATTATTCACCAATTTTACTTTCAAGCGGTCGGGAGAAATGGTGGGATTTTTGGAGATTATCAATGCACAAATTCCCGCCACGATGGGGGTGGCGACACTGGTGCCACTCATCTTTATGTAAAACTCTTTTTTATCTTTGTTGAAACTGGCACCTTTTATGTTCACCGCAGGCGCCACAAGGTCGGGTTTGAAAAACATTCCGGCGGGGCCACGTGAAGAAAATTCGGCAATTTCGAAATTTTCTTTGTTAAAACTGCCATCACCTTCCCGATTGTCATTCATTCCGCCCACGGTGATGATTTTGCTGGAAAAGCCGGGAGATTTTATGGTGAAATTTTCTGGGCCGCTGTTGCCTGCTGCCGCCACCACCACCAGACCCATGTTCCAAAGCGCTTCGGCACCCACCACCAAAGGGTCATTTTTACCGAGTGGATTGCTGCCAAAACTCATACACACCACTTTGATATCAAACTTTTTGTAATTATCACTTATCCACTGCATTCCTTCAAGGATTTTATAAGCGCCCGTTTCGCCATTTTGTTCCAATGCTTTGATGGAGATTATGTTGCTTTTGGGGGACACTCCTGCATATTTTCCACCACTGGCAATGCCGCTGCCACAGGCGATGCTGGCGACATAGGTGCCGTGGCCGTTGTCGTCATAACAATTTTCCCTGCCTTCAACAAGGTCGATAAATTTTAGAACTCGTCTTTTGGGGATGCAAAAATCTACATGCGGATTTATGCCCGTGTCGATGAAAGCGATGGTCACATTCTCTCCAGAAAACCCAGCATCGACAAGACGCTGAACGTTCAAAACTTTTTTTGCCACGTCGATTTGCGTCCACACTCTCGTTTGTTTGGTGATGAAAAGAGCAGCACTCGTTTTGGCAAATTTAACAATTTGTTTTTGTGAAAGAGTGGCGCCAATGGCATTTATAAAAGGATATTCATAAAAACTGACGCCCTGTTTCGTCGCCTCATTTTTCAGTTTGCTAAAATTTTTGGCATAAACAATGCAGTCGTTATAGATTTCGCCCGACTTGATTTGCACGGCATTTATAAGTTCCAGCCCAATTTTTTTAAGATAATTACTCATCTATTTTCTTTAATAAATCCTCGAAAAAACTTTTTTGATTTTGGTTTAAAAAGGGGGCGACTTTTTCGAACGTTTCTCTTATTCTTTCAGCCGAAAGACAACCCTCTTTTATCTTTTGGCGAGAGGTGGATATGAACTCGTCTGTAAGGTCTTCTTTGGAAAAGTCTTTATATTTTTCAAACATTTCTTTGGCATCTTTTTTGATGTCATCGCTCACTCTGCTTTCAAGCTTTTCCACTTCCTTTTCATATTCTTTTTCATAATCACCTTCGTTTTTTTGCTGGTCTTCCTCGGGCAACTTTTCGTCTGCAAAGTCGAATAGATTTCTTTTCATTTTTCCTCCAAAAACTTTTTTATTATATATGTTTATGATTTTTTAATTGTTAAAGCTAGTTGTGGAAAAAAAAGAGTTTGTTTCATATACTAATTTGTATGAATAAAGAAAACAATTTTCAAAATCAACAAAATTACATATCAAACTGCTATCCAACAGAGATGATTGACGAAAAACTCGTTGTGCGGCAAACGACTAATGCCCGACGAAACACGACTAACTTTTCGCAGGGGACAAATGCAAACTGTGCTTGTTCGCTTAATGGAGGGTGCAACGGAAACTTTGGTGGTGGCAATTTTGGCAATCCGATGCAGGGCTTGTTTGGCAATCAAAACGGCGGCGGACAAAATTTTAACAATCAGAATTTTGGAAATAATCAGAATTTTGGAAATAATCAAAACTATAATGAACAGAATTTTCAATCGACCAATGGAAACTTCGCAAATGCAAACGCATCAAATTTTCAAAACCCTTTCGGTGGTGGTAATATGATGCAAAACTTGATGCAACTGTTTTCGCAAAATATGCCGGGAGCAAACATAATGTCACTGTTGGGCAATTTTATGCCGGGAATGGGTGGCGGGGGAGTTTTTCCTTCGGCTAACAAAAATGCAAAAATAAACGATGAAGAAAGTAGTGCTCCAAAGATTGATACTTTTAAAAAAATTAAAAATTTAGACTAATCGAAGTTTTGGTTGCGCTCTTGCTTTGCGAGTGAACTTTTGCCTGCGGCAAAGAGAACTTTTTGCATTTGCAAAAAGCTCTATCGTCACAAAGTGACGAAGTTCACTCGCGTCAGACAAGCCTAATTTTTCCATTTATAAAAAGTTCACTTGCGTTAAACAAATCTCACTTCTTCATTTCTAATATGTTTACTCGCTTTAAAAAGTTCTCACTTCTCTGCTTCAAAAGAATTGATGATTGAATTTATTATTATCAAATTTTTGAACACCACGGCGTGTTCAAAGCCTTTAAGGTTAAGTCCCGTCAATTTTTTAACTTTTTCCAAGCGATAGTTAAGTGTGTTTCGGTGCATAAAAGTTTTGGCACTGGTTAGACTGCTGTTTAAGTCATTTTCGAAGAAGGAATAAATAGTGTTCATCAAATCAGAATCTTTTAAAATTAACTGAATATTGGCATGGTCGATAACTTTTTTATATTCTCCCAGTCGACTTTGTGAAAAACAATGAATAAGATTTTCGGGCGAAAACATCGCAATAATTTTCTCTTCAATTGTTTGTTTATCGTCAAAAGACAGACTGCAAACAATCAACTTTTTCCTTCCCATTTGTGCACTTTTCTCCTTTAATCGATGCTTTCAATCGCACCGTAACTAAGACGGACGATGCGGTTCGCAAAACTTTGCGCCAATTTTTCGTCGCTGGTGGCAACGATGACCAGTGTTTGAGGTTTCATAAAATGTTTTTTAAAAAGTTTCAGCAATTCTTTGTTTTCAGCAGCAGAAAGTTCTTCAAAAATATTGTCGATAAGCACAATGTCTAACTTTCTGAAACTCAACCGAGCGACCGACACAAGATATTTTTGAAAAAGGGAAAGTTTGTGCACTTTTTGCTCTACAATGCCCTCTAATTGATAATCGATAACAGCGTTATTTATCTTTTCTTCAATGGCGCCTTTTTCCGTTTTGCGAATATCTAAGACATATTTTAGATTGTCATAAACACTCTTTTTATCGAAAAAGTTTGCTTTATAAGGGATGTACCCCATGGAGATATCGGAAAGATAGTCCACTTTTGCAAGCGGAATTTTTTTGATATAAATTTCGCCTTTGTCGGGAGTCTCGATGCCGGCAAGCATCCTTAAAATGCAGGTCTTCCCACTGTCCACAGGACCCAGCAACGCCACGACTTCCCCTTTGTTAAATTTAAAGGAAATGTTTGATAGAGCGAAAAACTCTTTGGTATATTTTTTGTAAACGTTTGAAAAAGAAATCATTGTGAAAATATTGTAACAATTTTTTTGGGAAAATACAAGTTTAAATTTCAGTTTGTCAAAAAATCAAATGACTATTCATCTTTTTGGTGATATAATGCCCATATTGTATTAAAAGAACAATAATATTTAATTACAAGGAGAAAAAAATGGATTTATTCGATAAATGCACCTCTTTCACCGCGGTTGACGAACTGATTGAACGAGGGATTTACCCCTATTTTCACGCACTGGAAACAAAACAAGGCCCCGAAGTGGTGATGGAAGGCATCAAACAAATTATGCTTGGTTCAAACAATTATCTGGGGCTGACCAGCCACAAAGAAGTCATCGATGCGGCGAAACGCGCAGTGGATGAATATGGTTCTGGCTGTTCGGGGTCAAGGTTTCTTAACGGCACCACCAAACTTCATCTGGAACTTGAAAAGGAGTTGGCAAAGTTTTTAAATAAAGAAGAATGTGTTACTTTCAGCACAGGGTTCCAGACCAATTTGGGAGTTATCAGTTCCATCGTGGGGCGAAATGACTATATTTTCTGCGACAAGGAAAACCACGCAAGCATATATGATGGCTGCAAATTAAGTTATGCCAAACAAGTACTTAGGTTTAGACACAGCGATATGGACGACCTTGAAACTCAACTGAAATCGGTGCCGAAAGACAGTGGAAAACTGATTGTTACCGACGGAGTTTTCAGTATGGGTGGCGATATTTGCAAACTACCCGAAATCGTCAATCTTGCCAAGAAATATAATGCAAGGATTATGGTAGATGATGCTCACGCATTTGGTGTCATCGGTGAAAATGGTCGAGGCACGGCATCGCATTTTGGTTTGGAAGACGAAGTGGACATTATTATGGGCACTTTTTCGAAGAGCCTTGCTTCCATAGGAGGTTTTGTGGTGGCGACCAAATCGGTGTGCAACTACATTAAGCACAATTCCCGACCTTATGTCTTCTGTGCATCCATTCCGCCTGCCAGTGTTGCAAGTGCAATGGCAGCTTTGAAAATTATTGAAAGAGAGCCTGAACGAATTGCCCGACTTATCGAAGTGGCAGACTATGCCCGAAAACGCCTTAGAGAAAAGGGAGTGGATATCCGCCATTCAGAAGCCCCAATTATTCCAATCAACACTTATGATAACGAAGTTACTTTCCTTGCTTGCCATATGCTTTTTGAGCGCGGAGTCTATGTCAACTCAGTCATCTCTCCCGCAGTGCCCGTGGGGCAAAGCATCATCAGAACCAGTTATATGGCGACTCTTACTAACGAGCAAATCGACCGAGCCACCACCATCATCGCCGAAGTTATGGGTGAGTTGGGACTGCTAAAAAAGTGAGTTTTCTTCACCTGTTAAAAGATAAGGTAACTAAAAAAGTTTTACATATAAAAAAAGGAAGCGGTTAGCCTGTTAATTTTGAAACTAGCAGAATAATAAATAGTAAACACTTTAATCTAAAACTAGATTAGAGTGTTTTTTATTCCTCTCTTAGTCGCAAAATAAAACAAATACTTCCGCAGTTGTCAAGGTTTGAACGACAAGTTCAATACATTTTAACCTTGACCACAAGGAATATTTGTTTACACTAAAAAACAAGAGAAGAAAAAAGCAAAAGAGTGAAGTGCGTATGCCCACGCCAGCACGAACTCTTTTGCCTTAAACCAATTTTCTTTTGTGTGCTTGTCTTCGGTGGAGCGAAGCGACACCGACTTGTATCAAGACAAGCACA
>CAZJEU010000045.1:0-5240 GCA_964545115.1 uncultured Christensenella sp.
AAAAGTATCGTTATTTCTCCAAAATTTGTTATTTTTAAACTATTTTTAATAAACTTTCTCTTTTTACACGCGTTCCATATATTGACCCGTTCGTGTATCCACGCGAATTTTATCTCCTTGGTTTACAAATAAAGGCACCTGCAATTCAAATCCAGTCTCCAAAGTAGCGGGTTTTCCGCCAGATTTTGAAGTGTCTCCCTGAATGCCCGGCTCACAATGAGTTATGAGTAACTCCACAAACATTGGCGGAAGCACCGAAAAGGCTTTACCTTTATAAAACTGAATGGAAACCATCATATTTTCCATTACAAACTTCATCGCTTCTTCCACCTGTTCATAATTAAGTGGAATCTGTTCGAAGTTTTCCATATCCATAAAATAATAAATTCCACCTTCATTATAAAGATATTGCATTTCTTTTCTTTCAATTCTCGCTTCTTCCACTTTCTCGGTGGGGTTGAAAGTCCGTTCCAACACCTGCCCTGTGATGATATTTTTGATTTTTGTTCTCACAAAAGCGGCGCCCTTGCCGGGTTTTACATGCTGAAAATCGACCACATTAAAAATGCTTCCTTCATACTCAAACGTTACCCCTTTTCTAAAATCTCCTGCTGAAATCATTTTTATCCTCCAAATTAAATTTTAAAATTGTCTACAAAATAAGTAATAATTGCAGCGCTTATGCCTGCATTAAGCGATTCCAACCCATTTTTCATTGGAATAGCAATCGTCTTTTGCGCCAGTTTCTTCATTTTTTCACTTACGCCCTTTCCTTCGTTGCCAATCACCACTCCAAAAACGGTTTGTGGAATTTTTGTTTCAAACAAATTTTCCCCTTGTAAATCTGCCACCCAAAGAGTGGAATTTTTGTCTTTAAAAAATGTTGAAAACTCTTCAAAAGTTTTGAAAGCGTATAAGTTTTCCCAAAACATTCTACCCATAGCACTTCGCACCACTTTTTGATTAAAAATACTGACGCAATCAATCAAAAAAATATCTTTAAATGAAGTGCCCGATGCCGAGCGAATGATAGCCCCGACATTTGCTGGGTCCTGAATATTTTCCAGCACGAGAAAATTATTTTGCAAATTTTGCGGTTTTTTCACATCAAATTTCACGATTGCTACAATGCCTTGGGGCGTTTTAGTATCGCAAACCTTTTCAAAAACATTATGACTTAAAACATAAAAATCTTTTTCAAAAATAAAAGGAAAATTAAGTCTAAAAGACTCCACTTCCCTTTCATCCACCAAGAAATATTCAGGAACGAGTCCTGCTTTCAATGCTTCGTTGATAATTTTTATGCCTTCAAGAAAAAAGAATTTTTGGCTCTCTTCTCTAATTTTAATGGCATTTTTCACCACTTTATTCTGTCTTGAAGTGATAATTTCCACTTTAAACCTCAAAATTTATGCCTTCACACGTTCAACGAGCGAAGCAAAACCTGCCTTGTCGTTCACTGCCATATCAGCCAAAATCTTTCGGTTAAGAGTAATATTTTTTAGTTTCAATCCGTTCATAAATTTGTTATAAGTCAAGCCGTTCACTCTGCAAGCCGCGTTAATTCTGACAATCCAAAGTTGGCGCATATCTCGTTTTCGCAACTTTCTGCCAACGTAGGAATATTGCAAACTCTTCATCAACGCTTGATTTGCGGTGCGAACAAGTTTACTTCTTGCTCCAAAATAGCCTTTTGTTTGTTTCAAAATGGCTCTTTTGCGTTTATTTTTATTAACTGCTCTTTTAATTCTCATTTTTTCTTTCCTCCATTAGCCTTTTACCATAAGTCTTATGGTTTTTTCTTGGGTTTTGCTGACATATGCACCCTTTCTCAAATTTCTTTTATTTGCAGAACTTCTGTGCGACAAAAGATGCCTTCTGCCCTGTTTTGCTCTTTTTATTATGCCTGATTTTTTCAGCACAAATCTCTTTTTCGCCACACTTTTTGATTTTTGTTTTGGCATTTTATTTCTCCTTTCTCATTTTGCTTTAACTGGCACTAAAATCATAAAAATTGTTCTTCCCATAATCTCTGGCGCTTTTTCGATGACAGAAATCTCTTTAACATTTTCATAAAACGAGTTCATAACCGAAATGCCTTGTTCTGGTCTTGCCATCTGGCGTCCACGCAGACGAATGGTAACCTTAACTTTGTTTCCTTCTCCCAGAAATTTAAGCGCATGTCTCGCTTTCACGTCAACGTCGTGTTTGTCGATGGTCACAGAAAGCTGAATTTCTTTTAATTCCACCACTTTTTGAGCTTTTTTCTGCTCTTTCAAACGCTTTGACTGGTCAAACTTAAACTTTCCATAGTCAATAATTTTGCAAACAGGCGGCTCGGAATTTGGCGAAATAAGCACCAGATCTAACCCTTCATTCTCCGCAATAACTCGCGCCTCTTCGCTTGACATAATCCCCAATTGCTCGTTGTTGGCTCCCACCACACGCACTGTTGGAAGATTGATTTGTCTGTTTAAAAGTTGTTGATTTTTAATGATTTTATACCTCCTTTTCTTGTTTCTGTTCAAAAAAAAATGAACCTCAAAAAAGATTCACTTCTCGCAATTTGAAAAAATTGTTTGCAACCGATTGAACAAAAGTTAAACGGTGAGAAGCGTTCTTCTTCTTTTAAAACAAAGAGATTCTAACACACCGTCATGCTTTTGTCAACAGTTTCACAGATTTTTCTTTTCGTCTCGTTCCAAAATAATCTCTGCAATAAAATCATCCAAATTTTGACTGCCCAAGTCCCCGCCAGAACGACTTCTGACACTGACAACCTTTTCTTTCATTTCATTTTCACCGATAATGAGCATGTATGGCACTTTTTGCAATTGGTTTTCTCTAATTTTTTTGCCAATCTTCTCATTTCTGTCATCTAATGCAACTCTAAAACCCGCTTTTTCGAGTTTCGACACCACTTCTTTGGCATATTCACAAACATTCGTTGTAATGCTCAAAACCGAAATCTGCACAGGTGCCAACCACAACGGAAATGCCCCTGCGAAATTTTCAATCAAAATGGCAATCATTCTTTCCAGCGAACCATATATCACTCGGTGAATAACCACAGGCTCCTGCTCTTTTCCATCATGGTCGACATAGGTCAAATTAAAGCGTGAAGGCATCTGCATATCCAGCTGAATGGTGCCACACTGCCAGTCTCTGCCCAGACAATCTTTCACGTGAATATCAATTTTCGGACCATAAAAAGCACCGTCACCTTGGTTAATTTTATATTCAAGGTTAAGACTCAACAGAGCATTTTTCAATTTTTCTTCTGCTTCTATCCAAGTTTTTTCTTCACCAATATGATTGTCGGGCATGGTGGAAAGTTCCACCGAATATTTCAATCCAAACGTGCCATAAACCTTATCCATCAACTTCATAATGTTTCTTATTTCGTCTTCAATTTGCTCTGGCAACATAAAAATATGGGCGTCGTCCTGCGTGAAACATCTCACTCGCAAAAGGCCGTTCAAAGTGCCACTCGCTTCATGCCGATGCACTTTGCCCAACTCGCCCACTCGCAAGGGAAACTCTTTATAGGAATGTTTGTTTTGCAAATAATAAAGCATTCCACCGGGGCAATTCATCGGTTTTATGGCAAAAATATCTTCTTCCACATTGAAAGTATACATATTTTTTTGATAATGCCCCCAATGTCCCGAAGCTTCCCAAAGGGCTCGGTTCATCGCCATCGGCGTTTCCACTTCTCGATATCCCGCACTTGTGTGAAGTTCTCGCCAAAATTTCATCAATTCATTTTTCACAATCAAACCATTTGGCATATAAAAAGGCATTCCCTGAGCATAATCAGAGATAAAAAACAATCCCAGTTCCTTGCCCAGACGCCTATGATCACGCAGTTTTGCTTCTTCCAATAAGCGAATATGCTCTTTAAGCGCCTCTTCGTTTTCGAACCCCCACACATAAACTCGTTGAAGCATTTTGTTCTTTTCGTCGCCTCGCCAATAAGCGCCGCTCACCCGTGAAATCTTGAAGGCAAAATTAGCAAGTTCTCCGCTGCTTTTCACGTGAGGTCCACGGCACAAATCACACCAATCGTCCCCCAAATAATAGATAGAAATAATCTCGTCTTCGGGCAGTTCTTCAATCAGTTCTCTTTTGTATTGATTATCTTTAAAGATTTCAAGTGCAGTTTTTTTGTCCACTTCTTTTCGAAGAAAAGGTAAATTTTGAGAAATGATTTTTCTCATTTCTTTCTCGATTTTTTTAAAATCTTCCGGCGTTATCGTTTCTTTTAAATCAAAATCATAATAAAATCCATCTTCAATGGCGGGACCAATGGTGTTTTTCACATCGGTGAAAAGTCTGTCCACTGCCTTTGCAAGAACGTGTGCCGCACTATGTCTTTTTTGTTCAAGTAGTTTTTCTTCCATTTTTCTCCAGTCTAGCAACGTAAAAAACACTGCTATATAAAGAGAATATACTCTTTTTGAACAGTGTTTGTCAATACTTTCACTTGCAAATCTCAATCTGAGTGGGAAAAAAGTTAAAAAGGTTTTTCAAAAGTTTATCTTTTGAAAACTTGTTACAATGCACAATAATCTTTTCTGGATTCAAGGCTATCAGTGACGTTATAAGGTTGCTGTCGTCATAAATTATATGTTTATCAAGCAAAAAATCTTCAATCACCTTGCCTTGCATATCGCAAAGCAAGTAACAATCGTCTTTCGAAAAAATATTTACGGCATAGTATCTGTGTTCAAGGTTGGAAATTAAAAATTTTATCAATTCGACACAACTATCTTCGTTTAAAAGATACATCATATTATCATTCGCCAGCGACACCAATTCATCCCATTTCTTTTTGAGAAATTTCAGTTTGAAAGATATGAAAGACGTTAAATAAAAATCACTCTTAAAATGCAATCTCTCCAAAATAATTTCTTTGTCTATCTCACTGTCGAAACAAATTAGGGCTTGCAAAAATACGGGCATATTCTCCGTTTTAATTTTTTCGAAGTCAAAATTTTGCATAATATAATCTTTTTTAAATCCAATTAAGATTGTTTCCGCCAGTTTAATTTTAAAAAATTTTACAACTTCTCGTCTTTTTTCAAACGGAACAGCCACCAAAATCTTAAAATATTCCTGAGAAAATAAGTTCGCCACCAGCCCACCAAGAGCTTGGACATATTCATTTATTTTTTTTTCGAAGATATTTGCATCGAAATCATTATCAAAATAAAAACAATATTCCCACATTTCTATGA
>CAZJEU010000046.1:0-5238 GCA_964545115.1 uncultured Christensenella sp.
GTTATCTGGAACAACACGATTCTTTTGGTCCCGAGGAAAAGGTGGTTGATTTTCCAAACTCCAACTTTTTAAAAAAATTAAACACCCCCTTTCTTGAAGAATGGCTACGCAAAAAAAAGATGATAGAATCGCCCAAAGCCAAAGATTTAAAAAGCTTTAAGACACCCTCTTTTAATAAGTTTATGGCCGACAATGATTTTTATCCTTGTCCCACCTTGGGTGACCCTCAGTTGTATTTAATAGAACTTTATTCCACTCTGGGCGACTTTGAGCTGTATATCCTAGAAGTTCCTTCAACCAAGGAAAATTGCAAAAGTTTCGAAATTACGATGGGGCCTATAAGAACGAATTGTGATAAAAAGGACCCCAACGATTTGTTATATTATAACAAAATAACTGACCTAAATCTCTTTACGAAAGAAGGCCGAAATGAATTAGAAAAATGGTATAACACTGAAACAGAAAAAACTAGAAATATTTTTCAAAACCGTATTCTAAAAGAATATTTTGAAAGCGCAGAACTCAGCCAAATTACACAAAATTTCCCGTTTGAGCAAGCACAACCCCAAACCGCACAAAATTTCCCACCCGAACAAGAATTAAGTCTATAAATTTTAAGGAGAAAATTATGAAAAAATTTGATATTCCCACCGCCGAAGAGTGGATAAACCGCCCCCTAGACAAAATGGACAAAAAAAAGCACCTAGGTTTCGAAGGCTACTTGGGCTATTTTTCGCAAGCAGGCGATTATTTGCTTTGGATTTCCTCAACAAAACACACCCTTGAAGAGCCCATTGTTTATCATTCTATTGATGTTTTTTACAAACCCCAAAAATTCAGCGGCTTCACCCAAAACGGCAACTTTTCCCACACCATCGAAATCCCCGTCTTCCCGCAACATTCACTAGGAGAACACGTCTTTTGCTCGCAAATCTGCATCTACACCGACAAACCTTTGGCAAAAGAAAGCTTCTGCAAGTGGTATGCAGACGAAATGAAACGCGCCAATTCACAAGTCAAAGATTTTATCGCCCAAAGACGTATGTGCGGCGCCGAACCCGAATTTTCACTGTAACATTTTATATAAAGGAGAAAATTATGAAAGAGTTTGATATTCCCACCTTCGAAAATTTCCTAGCAAACGTCAAAAGCGTGAATAATCGACTGAAAAATTTCACCTATCTCACTCAGGCAGACGACTATTTTTTGGGCATAGGAGTTAATTTTAGAAACGATAAAGATACTGTTTATGACATCTATCGCATCTCCATTGCGAAGGATTCTCCCGACGTCTTCAACCCTAATGTCGAAAGAATTTTCCAAGCGTTTTTAAAGTTAACTCGCAGACCAGAATTAAACGAAAAGAAACTGGAAGAATGGTATAATTTTGAAGTTGAAAATGCCAACAAGTTTTTCCAGCATTACCTTTTCAAAAAGAATTTCTTCGCCTCAAAGCAACCTAACGCCGAAGAAGAACTAACCTTCTAAACCTTCCCCTCCACCAATCCCCCCAACCAACTCCCGCCGGAGCCCACCAAACCCCCAACTAAACCCCGTCGGAGCCTACCAAACTCCGCCAGAACTCACTAAAACAAATTTTCCTTTAATTTTATGCCCGTCAATCTCAACCAAAAAACTTTTTAAAAAAATAAAAAAGTCGGCACAAAAGTGTTGACTTTTTATTTTAATTGCATAGAATAGTATTGGCAGTCTTTTATTGTGAGTGCTAACATACACTATATCTAAGTGCTAGCAGTCTGCTTTTTACAGGTCAAAAAGTTTTTAGAGAAAACAGAAAAATGTTTTTAAAAGGAGAGAAGTAGTTGGAAAACACCCCAGAACTTTCCGAGCGCAAAAAGAAAATTTTATACAGCGCCATCGACAATTATATCAAACTTGCCAGTCCCATCACCAGCCTTTTGGTGCAACAAACCGAACTACACAATCTCTCCACCGCCACCATAAGGAACGAACTTAGCACGCTGGAAGCAATGGGCTTTTTGAAGCAACTTCACACCTCAGGCGGCAGGTTGCCCACTACAAAAGGCTATCGCTTTTTTGTGAATGCCACCCTTCGTGACATCAAATGCAACCGCAAAAACCTGAGCGAAATCCGTGACGAAATGTTTGCGCGCACCACCAATCTAAGCGAAATCGTCGAATGCATCTCAAAGGCAGTCTCCGTCACCACACACTATCCCACCATTTTTATGTTCGACGGCTTTGAAAATCTTATCGTTCAAGCGATAAAAACTATTTATCTCTTAAACAATCAGCTTCTCGTGCTTATCGAAACCAACGCCGGCGCCATTTCAAACACCGTGCTGACTGGGGGCAAAATTTCCAAGCAGGACTGCGACAATGCCACCCAAGTTTTCACCTCCATATTTAAGGACAAAAACATTAGTTTTCTCACTCAAAATGCTTCGAATTTTTCACTTGCCATCAAAAAGAGTATGAAAGAATATGAAGACATTTTCAAATTGGTGCTTCACGTGTTGGATGCCTGCTACAATCGCACCAAAAGCAAAGTGAGCAACCAAGGCATCATCAGACTTCTTGAAAACAAAGAGCTTAAAAACGTGGAAAACGCCACCAACATTCTCAGTGTCCTTGACGACGACGAAAAGTTGAAAGGCCTTATGGAAATTGAAGAAGATGCCACCGGCATCAGTGTGCATATCGGCTCGGAAATGGGCGTGAAAAATTTAAACGATTGTGCCCTTATCAAAACTCCGCTGGTGTTGGACGGCAGGCGAATAGCCACCGTGGGCGTCATCGGCCCCGAGCGCATAGATTATGCCAACATCGCAAGCGTTTTGAAATTCGTCTCCGACGAGCTTAAAAATAAATTAAACAAAGGAGGAAAAGATGGAAAAGAAAAACGAAAAAAATGACAAACAAAAAGCAGCCGAACGCCTAGCCACTGAGCCAGATCAGAAAAGCGAAAAAGAAGAAAAGTCCGTTGTCCTTTCTCAAAAGGAATATAACGACATAAAGTTGCAAGTGGCGGACGCCCTTAATGAATATAAGGAGTTGCAACGTGACTATGAGAACTTGCGAAACCGACTGAGAGAAGACGTCGCCGCAGCGAAATTTGAAGGCACGAAAGAAGCATTGATGACTCTTTTGCCAGCACTAGATTCGTTCAAAAAGGCAAGAAAAATTCTCTCAGACAAAGCCACTCTAAGTGGAATTACTCTCATTGAAAAAAACATTTTGACAGCTGTGAAGGAGTTGGGCGTGGAAAAAATTAAATGTCTGGGCTTACCCTTCGACCCCAATTTTCACAATGCAATGATGATGATGGAAAAGGAGGGCAAGCAAAGCGGCACAGTCATTGAAGAAGTGGAAGCGGGCTATATCTTAGGCGACAAAGTCATAAAATATAGCCAAGTTATCGTGGCAAAATAGAAGAAAAAGTCAACACAAAAGCATTAAAAACATACTAAAAACAATTCAAAAAAGCATTAAAACACATCAAAAACACATCAAAAACGTGCAAAAAAGGCTCAAAAATCACTCAAAATTGAGCAAAAAACAACTAAAAATTGACAAAAAAAAGGAGAAATAAATATGTCAAAAGTAATAGGAATCGATTTAGGAACAACAAACTCTTGCGTTGCAGTGATGGAAGGTAAAAATGCCACCGTCATTCCAAACGCAGAAGGGGAGAGAACCACTCCGTCGGTGGTCGCTTTTTCAAAAGGAGAGCGTCTCATCGGGCAAGTCGCCAAAAGGCAAGTGGTCGCCAACCCCGAAAACACCGTCCTTTCCATCAAACGGGAAATGGGCACCGAATTTAAAGTGAACATTGAAGGCAAGCAATATACACCGCCTGAGATTTCGGCAATGATTTTGCAAAAACTCAAAAAGGACGCCGAAGCCTATCTGGGCACCAAAGTGACCAAAGCGGTCATCACTGTGCCTGCCTACTTCAACGACTCTCAACGTCAAGCGACCAAAGACGCCGGCAAAATCGCTGGGCTGGAAGTGTTGCGCATTATCAACGAACCCACTGCCGCCTCGCTAGCATATGGGCTGGATAAAACTGATAAAAATCACAAAATTCTCGTCTACGACTTTGGTGGCGGCACCTTCGACGTCTCCATTTTGGAAATAGGCGACGGAGTGTTTGAAGTCATTTCCACAGCAGGCGACAGCCGTCTGGGCGGGGACGACTTCGACCAACGAATTATGGACTTGCTGGTCAGCGACTTTAAAGCAAAATCGGGCATCGATTTGTCCAAAGACAAACTGGCAATGCAACGCATAAAAGAAGCCAGCGAAAAAGCAAAGATAGACCTTTCCAGTGTTTTAAAAACCACCATAAATTTGCCTTTTGTCACGGCAGATGCCACGGGACCAAAGCACCTTGAATTTGACCTTACTCGTGCAAAATTTGACGACATTACCCACGACTTGGTGGAAAAGACAAGTAAATGTGTGGAAAAAGCCTTGAAAGACAGCAAACTTTCTTTTGATAAAATCGACAAAGTCATTCTTGTTGGCGGCTCTACCCGAGTGCCGGCAGTCGTCAACGAAGTGAAAAAGATAACAGGGAAGGAACCTTTCAAAGGTGTTAATCCCGACGAATGTGTGGCGCTGGGTGCTGCCATTCAGGCAGGCGTGCTTGCAGGCGAAGTGAAAGACGTGCTTCTTCTTGACGTCACTCCCTTGTCGCTGGGTATCGAAACTATGGGAGGCATCTTCACCAAGTTAATCGATAGAAACACCACCATTCCCACCAAAAAATCTCAAATCTTTTCCACTGCCAGTGACAGTCAGCCTGCTGTGGACATTCACGTCTTACAAGGCGAACGCGAAATGGCAACTGGCAACAAAACTCTTGGCCGATTCAGCCTCACCGATATTCCGCCAGCACCTCGTGGTGTCCCACAGATTGAAGTGACTTTCGATATCGACGCCAATGGCATCGTCCATGTTTCCGCCAAAGACCTTGGCACCAAAAAGGAACAGAGCATAACCATCACGGCTTCCAGCAATCTTTCGGAAAAAGATATCGACGCCGCCATCAAAGAAGCAGAGAAATTTGCTGACGAAGATAAAAAGAAAAAAGAACTTTTTGAAACCAAAAACAACGCCGATAATATGATTTTGTCGCTGGAAAAAATGCTTAAAGAAAACGGAGACAAACTGTCCGACGCCGACAAAACCACTCTACAAACAGCCATCGACAAATGCAAAAAGGAAATTGAAACCGACGACGCCGAAGTC
>CAZJEU010000047.1:0-4994 GCA_964545115.1 uncultured Christensenella sp.
GACTAAGGAAAAACAATTATTCCAACGAAACTTCACCCTCGGGCATCAACAGTGCGCTGTGTCTGGCGAACTATGTTAACCGCCAAAAGCAGACCTGTGCGCCTTGCCTTAAAGAAGAAAAACGAAAGACCTATGATGAAGAACTTTATCAAAAAGTATGCCATCTCATCGAAAACAATCATTTGCAAAACCCTGTTTCGGCACTGATTGACAAGCAACTCTTTTCTTCGCTGGACACCGAGGCAAAACAATATTACATCAACAACCTTGCCCAAAAGTTCAAATTTTTAAAAAACAGATATTACGAGGAGCATTCCATTTCGCTGACAATGTAAACCTGCATAAATCAATTTTTCCGTCTAAATTGTGGCGAATTTCTTCCAAATTGACTTGAACAAAACCTGCGTTTCGTGATACAATTTATACTATGGAAAATATCGACCTAACCCAACTTAATTCCTCCCAACTTTCGGCAATGGAGCAAATCGACGGCGCCGTTATGGTGCTTGCCGGAGCGGGCAGTGGCAAAACACGGCTCATCACCCATCGCATCGCTTATATGATAAAAAAGTTAAACGTTGCACCCGAAAACATTCTTGCCATCACCTTCACAAACAAAGCCGCCAACGAGATGAAAACGCGCCTTGTCCGCCTTGTGGGCAGTGTCGCCGAGGACATCTGGATTTCCACATTTCACTCTATGTGCGTGCGAATTTTGCGTCGCCACATTGGCAATTTGAAAATATCTGCCGCCGCCAGCGAAAATTTCAGCGGCAATTTTTCTATCTATACCGACACCGAAAAAGACAGAGCAATCAAAACCGTTCTTAAAAATCTTAACCTTGAAAAGGAAAATTTTGCCTCCAAAGTATCATGGCACATTTCCAGCGCCAAAAACAGCAATCTTTCGCCTTGGGAATATCAAAAACTCAACCAATTCACCCCGGAAATTGACGATATCACCCGTGTTTATTCTGCTTATCAAAGTTTTCTTAGTTCAAACAACGCCCTTGATTTTGACGACCTTCTCACCAAAACGCACCGACTTTTCGTCGAGTTTCCCGAAATTTTGCGGTCTTATCAAAACAAATTTCGTTTCATCCACATAGACGAATTTCAGGATACAAACTTCATTCAATATGAAATCGCTCGTCTTCTCTCAGGCATTCACGGCAACATTTTTGTGGTGGGCGATGAAGACCAATGCATCTATTCTTGGCGTGGCGCCAACATTGCCAACCTAAGGAATTTTAAGCGTGATTTTGCTCAATCCAAACTCTTCAAGTTGGAGCAAAACTACCGCTCTACAAAGCAAATTCTTACCCTTGCAAATCGCCTTATCGAACGCAACCAAACGCGAAATGACAAAATGCTCTGGACAGAAAACGACATCGGCGTCAAGGGCGTTTTTTACAGTGCAAGCAACGAGTTTGACGAAGCGGAGTTTGTGGCGACTCAAATCAAAATTCTCGTGCGAGAACGTGACTACAAGTTCAGCGATTTTGCCGTGCTGGGCAGACTAAATGGCACCACCGCCCCTTTGGAAGAGAAGTTTTTAAACTATCTCATCCCTTACAAAATTTTTGGAGGCAACAAGTTCTTCGACCGTGTGGAAATCAAAATTCTCACCAGTTATCTCAAAATGCTGTCCAATCCGCACGACTCCACATCCTTTTCGCGCATAATAAATTTCCCCAAACGTGGCATAGGCGAAGCCACCATCGCCACTCTTTTAAAGCTGAGCGCTTTTCACAACACCACGCCCTATCATCTCATTTTAAATGCCGATGAATATCTTTTAGAACCTGCACTTCTTCGCAAAATTGCTCCATTCAAAACCGTTTTAAAAAGCCTAGACGACGATTATAATAAACTGGCAGGCTTTAAGTTCATCGAAAAAATGGTGCAAACGATAGACTTTAAAGCCATCTATTCCACCGAATCGGAAGAAGACATTTCCCGCCTGTTAAACATCGACAACTTTCTCGTTATGGCGCAGGAATACTTTCACAAAAACCCCAAAAGCACCGTCAGCGAATTTTTGCAGTCAATCACTCTCGTCACCGATATGGACTCATACGACGACCAACAGAACACCGTCACCATAGCCACCGTCCACGCCGTGAAAGGGCTGGAATTTCGCGTGGTTTTCATTGTCGGGCTGGAAGAACGCATCTTTCCCATCGTCCGCACGTTGTCCACTTCTGCCGATATGGAAGAAGAACGTCGGCTTATGTTTGTGGCAATCACGCGCGCGCAGGAGAGAGTGTTTTTCACCCAAGCCAAATCTCGCTTTTATCACGGTAAAAGGGACTATCTTCTCCCCTCCCGCTTTTTGCAGGAATGTGGTATAGTGGAAGAAAAAAAGAGCCCCCTTCTCGCCGCTCATTCTCACGAAAATTTCAACCCCTTTGCCAAGCAGAGTTTCTCGCTGGACAAAAACCAAACCTATTTGTCTTCTTCCAAAGCCAACCTAAGCAAAAAATATGCCGTGGGAGTAAAAGTCTTTCACCCAAAATTCGGCGACGGCACCATCAGCAGCAATCAGGGCATTGCCATAACCAAATGTATAAGCATAAATTTCGAAAATTTCGGCACAAAAACGCTTTCAGTGGAATATGCACCCATCACCATTAAGGAGGAAAGGTAGTGAAAGATTTACAATCCCGCCAAGCCTATCTCACCAAAATTCTCAGTGAATATGCCTACAACTACTATGTGCTCGAAAGCCCCACTGTGTCCGACTTTGACTATGACGTCCTTTATGACGAATTGGTTAAGATTGAAGAGCAAACAGGGAAAATTTTGCCCAATTCTCCCACCCAACGTGTCGGCGGAGCCGTGCTGAGTGGCTTCAAAAAGGTAGAGCATAAAGTGCACCTTTTAAGTCTGAACAAATGCAGCACTCCCGACGGTCTTCAAAAATTTTTAAACGACGTAACGTCGGCGGTCAAAGCCCCACTTTTCAGTGTGGAATATAAGTTTGACGGCCTTAGAATTATTGCTAAATATGAAAACGGAGTGCTTGTCCAAGCCTCCACACGCGGCAACGGACACATCGGCGAAGACGTCACCGAACAGGTGAAAACCATCAAATCCGTTCCGCTTGAAATCGAATATAAAGGCAACTTGACGGTGGCGGGCGAAGGCATCATCACCCTTTCCAATCTGGAAAAATATAACAAAAAGGCAACGGAAAAACTTAAAAATGCGCGCAACGCCGTGGCAGGCGGCATTCGCAATCTCGACCCCAAAGTGACGGCAAAACGCAATCTTGACGTTGTGTTTTATGATATTTTAGCCACCGATAATGAAGCGATAAAAACGCAACAAGACGTGCAAAACTTTTTAAAGAAAAATAAATTTATGGTGGGCGATTTTTTCAAAATCACTTCAAACCTAAACGAAATCGTTCAACTTGCCGAAAAAGTGGACGCTTCACGACCTTCGTTAGATGTGCTTATCGACGGTCTGGTTTTAAAACTCGACAACATAAAGGACAGGGAAGAACTGGGCGCCACTGCCAAATTTCCCAAATGGGCAATCGCCTACAAATTCGCCCCGGTGGAACTCACCAGCATCCTTCGGGAAGTGGTGTGGAATGTTGGTCGCACGGGTAAAGTCACCCCCACGGCAGTCATCGACCCCATTTCGCTTGCTGGCGCCACCGTCAGCCGAGCCACACTGAACAATTTTGAAGACATTACACGCAAAAGGCTGAAACTCAACAGTCTTGTTTTCGTGCGTCGCAGCAACGAAGTTATCCCCGAGATTCTCTCTCTTGCGCAGGACAGCATGCACTCCATTCCCATCAAAAAACCTTCTCTTTGCCCCAGTTGTCACACTCACCTTGCCGAAATCGGGCCCAATCTCTTTTGCGAAAACACCTTTTGCAAAGACAAGATTATTGCCAAAATCTCTCACTTCGCTTCCAGAAACTGTATGAATATCGAAGGGCTAAGCGACAAAATTGCGCTTGCGCTTTATGACTATTGTTCTGTGCGCGACTTTGCCGATTTATATGCCTTGACTGCCGAGAATCTTCACGGTTTGGAAGGGTTTAAAGACAAAAAAATAACCAATTTACTTTCGTCCATTGCCCACAGCAAAAAGGTTAAACTCAACAATTTTCTGAACGCTCTTTCCATCGAAAATGTGGGAGAGAAAACTTCCAAAGACCTTGTCAACCATTTTGGTTCGCTTCAAAACATAATCTCGGCGACTTATGAAGAGTTACTTAACGTCAAAGACGTTGGCGACACCACAGCGAAGAACATTATCACCTTTTTTCAGCTGGACACCAACCTTTCACAAATCGATAGACTAAAAACGCTCGGGGTGGAAATCATCGACAACAAAGACAAAAAGGAAGTGGATCAATCCAACTTTTTCTATGGCAAAAAGATTGTTCTCACCGGCACTCTCGCTCGTTACACCCGTCACGAGGCCACCGCACTCATCGAGAGTCTAGGCGGCAGTGTGTCGCTGAGCGTTTCAAAAAACACCCACTATGTCCTAGCCGGCACAGAGGCAGGCAGCAAGCTTGCCAAAGCACAGCAACTAGGCATCAAAGTGCTTAGCGAAAGCGAGTTTGAAAAACATCTTCCCAAAAACTAACTTTTGTCTTATTAGTTTTTCAGCAGCGAAATTTTCTTGCAAAAGCGCCCCTTGTGTGCTATAATTTTTTTTAGTTAACAACAAAAAGGAAGCAAAAATATTATGTTAGAACCACCTATCGAACTTTTAAAGAAAAAAGTCGGCAACGAATATATTCTTTCAAATCTTGTGGCAAAGCGCGCCAAAGAGTTGGAAAAAGAGATTCCCGAAGTCATCGAACACTCTGCCGAGAAGTCCATTTCTCTGGCAAGCCGAGAGATTTTTTCAGGCAAAATCGAAGCCAAAAAAATGGAACACAAATAAAATAAGAGGGAAATTATGATAGCCGAAGTGATTGTTGATGTGGACGGGAAAATCGGCGACAAAATTTTTGACTA
>CAZJEU010000048.1:0-4987 GCA_964545115.1 uncultured Christensenella sp.
AGATTCGAACTCGCGACGTTCACCTTGGCAAGGTGACGCTCTACCACTGAGCCACCCCCGCAAAAACTCTCTAAGTGGAACAAAGATAATATACCAAACAAGAAAAAATGTGTCAAGAATTTTTTTAAGGTTTGAAAGATAAAAGTCGCGATAATTATTTATAGTTAAAAAAAGGGGAAAATGTGCAGAAAAAAGTGGAAATTTTTAATAATTCCCACCGATTTCTGAAAGAAAGATGGAATTTTTCAAAATTGCAATCTTCTCTTTTTAGGGCAAGTCACCTTTTTTAAGTGACTTATTTACACAAGTCTGCGCCACTTTTATTTTGCATTTTGGCGTGTTTCTTGGCTGCCCTTTTGGATGCTTTTGCCACTTTACAATACCTCCTTCTTTTGATTGACAGATACTTTGTCAACCAATAATAGTTTGTGAACTTTTCGCTGTCTCATACATTACAAATTATTCCAAAAACAGTTAAGACTTTCATCGATTCTAAGCTCGCCATAAGTGGTTTTTATTCGTTCGTTTTGTCGCAAAGTAAGGAGCGCATCAAACAACTTTTTAATCTTTTTTTCGAAACTTTCCAGCATATGACAAACGGTCAGTTTTATGCCATAAGACGGACTTTTGGTATGAATTTCGGCAAATACTGTGCCATTTTGATTTGCAAGAGTGATTTTTGAAAACGAAGTTGTCAGGTTATAGGCAAGCAGATATTTCCACAAGATGAGTGACTGAAACACTAAGTTATTTTCGCTTAAAAATTGTGCAGGAGCAAACGCAAAAGAAGAAAGCGAAAAGAAAGAAAAAAATGTGACAGGGGCGTCATTTTGACGAAAAGAAATCTCGATTAAGGGTTGTGAGTCAAGAGAATTTTCTATTTGCAAAATTTTGTAATCTTTGTCCAGAAAAAAGAATTCTTCGCCGTTTTGTATGTAAAAAACAGCGGTGCGCTCACGCGCTTTCAACACAAATTTATTGGGGAAAAGCGCTTCGATACCCAGCACTTCAACGTAGGGGTTGGCTCGTTCAAGGTTTAGGGCATATTTTTCTTTTTGATGCAAAAAAATCAGTTTACCATATTCGAAATTTGCCGAAGAAAGAAGATTTTCAACCCTTGTTTTGGTGTTAAAAATTTTATTTTGAGAGAGAGAAACTTCCCTATTTTCGTCTGAAAAAAACAGCACGTCCACCTTTTTAAGTTCAAATAACGCAGACGAAAAACTGAGCACAAGAACTAAGATAAGTATGATACCAATGATGAGATTGAGCCTTTTCTTTTTCAAAACTTCACCCCTTTGACAGTTGAATTAAGCACAAAAAACGCCCAAAAAAGAACGATTTTTACAGTTTTCTTTTGCATTATTGCAATCTTTTGATTTCTGCTCCAAGGGAAAGAAGCACTTCGTCGAGTCGCTCATAACCGCGGTCTATGTTGTGAATATTGTTCACTGTCGTCACTCCTTCGGCGGCCAAACCGGCAATTGTAAGCGCAGCCCCAGCACGCAAGTCGGTGCAATTAACTTCGGCACCGAACAATTTTTCCACGCCTGTTACCATGGCGACTCTGTCTTTTGTAATTATGTTCGCCCCCATTTTAATGAGTTCGGGCACGTGTTTCAGACGCGTTTCAAAAAGATTTTCGTTGATGACACAAGTGCCGTGACTCACTGTTTGCAACACCAGACTTTGCGGTTGCAAATCGGTGGGAAAACCGGGATAAGGCATGGTTTCAATTTTTCCGAAAGTAAGTGGACGGCTAGGTGCGATTAGCCTTATGCTATCACTTTTAGTCGTCACCTCCAAACCAGAATTTTGCAGTTTGCTGATTAACGAATAAATGTGTCTGAAATCGACATTTTTTACGGTGACATCACCGCCGCAAGCCGCCGTTGCCAGCAGATAAGTGCCTGCGACGATTCTGTCTGGCATGGGCAGATATTCCACATCGCCAAGGCGTCTTACCCCTTCGATAATGATATTATCGGTGCCCGCTCCCATTATTTTTGCGCCCATTTTGTTCAAAAAGTTTTGTAAATCTACCACTTCGGGTTCTTTCGCTGCGTTGTAAATTCTGGTAATTCCCTGTGCAAGCACCCCCGCCATCATTATGTTTTCGGTGGCTCCCACACTGGGAAAATCGAGATGGACGTCACCACCACGCAGAGAATGCGCCTGACAATTTATAATGCCAAATTTTTCGTTTATTTCCACATTCAGTGCTTTAAGCCCTTTCAAATGCAAGTCGATTGGTCGCGCACCGATGTCGCAACCGCCCGGATAACACACCGCCGCCCTGCCAATTCGCCCAAGAATGGAGCCCAAAAGAAAAATGGACGAGCGGATTTTCGTCGCCATTTCCTTAGGGATTTCGTGTTTGTTTACGTTTCGACAGTCGACGATAAGGTCACTGCCCCGTTTTTCCACCTTACAACCCAACGAATTTATTATTTCTGCCATAGTTTTAATGTCGTCAAAGTCGGGACATTCGTGCAAAGTCACCACTCCGCTGGAAAGAATGCAACCGGCAAGAATGGCGAGATAAGAATTTTTTGCCTTTGAAGTGGATACTGTTCCAAAAAGTTTTTTTCTTCCGTTAATTAAAAATTTTTCCATTACCCGTTCTCACTATATAATTTTATGGATTTGCGAAAATATATGTTACGACGGGCGATTTTTATAGGAAAAAAGAGCCGCTAGTTTTGGTTTTTGAAACAGTTCTCACGGTCGATGGACAAAAGAATGCCGATGGCTGCCAGAAAAACGACAAGCGACGTGCTGCCACAACTGATGAACGGCAACGGCAGCCCCGTCGGCGGAATTAGGCCAGAAACTACGGCGATGTTTATCATTGTTTGAATGCCAATGACGGCGGTAATTCCACTGGCAAGATAACAACCGAAGCGGTTTTTTGCTTTAAGAGCAATTTTTATGCCACAAAAAATGATGATAAAGTAAATAAGCAAAATGGCAACTGAACCGAAAAGTCCAAACTCTTCGGCAATAACAGCGAAGATAAAATCACTCTCTGCAAAAGGCAGATAAAGAAATTTTTGGCGGGAATTGAACAGTCCTACGCCGAAAAGTCCACCATTTGAAATTGCGAAAAAAGATTGGATGAGTTGATAGCCTTCATTTTGCGGATTTGCCCACGGATTTAAAAAAGCGACTAGTCTTTCCAGCCGATAAGGCTCGATAATAATCAAAACCGGCACCAAAAGCAGCGCAGGAACAGCAAGAAAAAGAAAATGCTTGAAGGAAATGCCACCCACGAAAAGCATAAACATTGTAACTAAGAGAACGCAAATGGTGATGGACATATTAGGCTCCAAAATTATCAAAAAACACATCATAATTCCCGCAAAAATTACAGGAAGGAGAGTGGAAAAGTGTTTTATTTTTTTATAGTTTTTGGCAAGATAAGCGCTGGCAAATAGAACCAAACAAAACTTTGCAAGGTCACTTGGTTGAATGGTAAAACCGGGAAAATTTATCCATCGTTTGGCGCCATAAACTTCCACTCCCAGTCCCGGAATAAACACTAAAACAAGAGAAACAAGCCCAAAAAATAGCATAAAAACGCCCCATTTTTGCAGTTTTTTATAGTCAAATCGAGAAACAAAAAAAAGAGTGATGACCCCAAGCACAAAGCCGATAACTTGTTTTATTAAATAGTGAAATTTATTGTTAAGGACGTTTTCTGCATAATAAAAACTGGCGCTATACACCATCAAAACACCAAAAAGCGAAAGGAAAAGAACACAAAAAAGAAGCAATCTACCTTCTACACTCTGTTTTTTGTTTCCAAAAAAATTAGGAAATTTCATAATACGCCCTTATATATTCTAAAAATTTTTCTCCTCTATCATTATAGTTTTCAAACTCGTCAAAACTGGAACAAGCGGGTGCTAAGAGCAATCGTTCGCCGCATTTTATTGTTTGACAAGCAAAGTCAACTGCTTTTTTTAATGTGTCAAAAGAAAAAACTTTGTGCTGTTGATTGTGCCTTTGTGCTGCTGCAAAAATTTTATCTTTGGTCTGCCCCACAGCCAGCACGCAGGAAACGTTCTTTGGTAGATTGGAAAAAAGCTCGTCAAACTCGCACCCTTTGTCTGCCCCACCCAAAATGAGCATTGTGCGGTGTGTGCTTGCAATTGTCTGAGCCGCTGCAAGGGCGGATGCGACGTTGGTGGCTTTGCTGTCATCGAAAAACTCGACGCCCTTTTTTTCAAAGACTTTTTCCAAGCGGTGGTGTTCGTTTGAAAAATTTTTTAAGGCAAAAACAATCGCTTTATTTTTAATATTTAAAATTTTGGCGACGCAAACAGCACCCAAAACATTTTCTAAATTATGCCGACCTTGAAGTGTTATATCAGCAAGGTTACAAACCTTTTTCTCCCGATTTTTCTTGCAAAACACTATGCTCTCTTTTTTTACGAAACAACCATAACGTGGCTTTTTGGGTCGATTTCGGTCTAATTGTGTGCCAGAGTCTAATTCTTCTGTGCTGAAATAATAAGTTTTGCAGTTTGTATTTATGGGTTTTAAGTTAGTGTTTAGAATAGCGAAATCCTTTTTTGTCATAGTTCGAAAAATCTTTTTCTTGGCAGAAAAATAGGCTCTCATCGATTTATGCCTGTCCAGATGGTCGGGTGAAAAATTGAG
Source organism: uncultured Christensenella sp. (assembly GCA_964545115.1). GTDB lineage: Bacteria > Bacillota > Clostridia > Christensenellales > UBA1242 > UBA7862. The sequence continues at coordinate 4,666 of CAZJEU010000048.1, forward strand.
AAAACAAGCAATCTTTGGACGAAAGGAATGAGTCGCTTCCAGTTGAAAACTGCTTGTTTCGCACACAAAAACAGTGCCTTTTTTTGCTGTTTTAACTCTGCTGCAAAGTGGCACTCCCACATTGCCCACCAATTCTGCCCTTCGGTTTGCACAAAGCAACATTTTATAAATTAGATTGGACGTGGTGGTTTTGCCGTTAGTTCCTGTGATTGCTATTAGCTTATTTTTAGTGTGCAAAAAGCCTTCTTCCAATTCAGAAACGACTTTGATTCCTTGCTTTCTCGCCAGCATTAGATTGTGATTATAGATAGAAATTGACGGG
>CAZJEU010000049.1:0-4938 GCA_964545115.1 uncultured Christensenella sp.
GGAGAAATTAACTTGAACAAACGGGCAAAACTTTGTCTATATATCTTTCTTGTGTGCGCCTTTTTCGCTCTCAGCGTCGGGGGCTATTTCCTTTTTAACTCCAAAAATGACCAAGTTATGGTCGGTTCTCGGAAGTTTCAAGTGTTTAATGCTGTGACAGGGGCAGCGCGTTATTCTATCTCTGTCGAAGACTCCCAGAACGGAGACTCTGGGCAGGCAGAGTATGAAATTTTGAAAGAAAAGTCCAATGAAAACGAATTTAATTTTACGGTAACAGTATCCATTGACGGGAACAAAATAGCACAAGAAAAATATGACCAGCAAATAACCCACAGATACCAAGACGCAGACAGAATTGATTGTAAAATTAAAAATTATACAATCAATTTTTTTAGTAACGATGAACTCATCGAAACACGCACCGCTTATCTTGACCAAACCTTAACAAATGTGGATGTCGATATTTTTTGTTGTGTTGTAAATGCTTATTTTGACAATCTTTTCACAAAAGACGGTGCCTATAATCTTACTCTCATTCCAATAGATGAAAACGGTGCGCCAAAAGAAAACGAAAATCAACAAAAAAAGTATAACTATACCGCTTTTTACGAAGAAGAATTTTTAAAGAGAGAGTCTTTTTTTTATGATGGCATATGGTATGACTATGTCATTGAGAACGAAGCCGAACTCCAAGCACTGGTGCATTGGGCAATTCTCTATCGACAAGCGCAGCCCACCTTCCAAAACGGCAATACTGTTCCCGGTTACCTTTCTTTCTTTGTCAAATCATTACAAATCAATTCAGGCAATATCAATCGCTTTGTCACCAAAGCCATCGAAGACTATCCCGAATATGACGCTTTGGAATATCAAAATATTTATGGAGAAATGAAAGGGAATTTAGGCTACTTAACCAATTTCAGATATTACCTTGCCGAGAACTTTACCAAAAATTATCTCGACTTGGCAGAACTTGACACCACCGATGGAAAAATGTTTTATGAAGAAGCGTTGAAAAACCTTCATTTAAACGACGACGCTTTCGATTTTCCTTTCATCCAAAAAGAAGAGAGTGACGAGCGCACCTTTCCCTTGCTTTCAAAAACGGAGAATGTGGGTGTGAAAGTTTACAATACCGAGCAACTTTTTATGGTCGTTCAGAATGGCGAGATTCCTTTGTTTGAATCTCTTCAAACCGCCGACTCTTCCGATACCCCCGAAGAAAATTCGCTTAGTGTGGTGGAGCAGGTATGGACAAACGCACTTAGCGTGCTGTCCCAGATAAATAACAGTGATCTTCTCACAGATTATGAAAAAGCGCTTAATATTTATCGTTATATATCTGGCGAAATCGTCTATGATTGGGTGACGTATGATTATATGGCGAAAAAAGATAATTTTACTATTCGCTCTTTTGGCGATTTCAGTTGTTTTTATCTTGAAGGAGTATTTTTAAATTTTGATGGAATCAACGGGCACTACGCTGTTTGCGACGGACTCGCCAAAGCTTATTCTCTCCTTTGCAATATCGAAGGAATTGAGTGTATTAAAATCAATGGTAAAATAAAAATGAACGGAGATGTGGGCAATCATGCTTGGAATAGAGTCCACCTTTTTGCAGAAGAAGAGTATAATTTGCAAGATGGTTATTACTATGTCGACCCTACTTGGGGTCAAGGGACGTATTCAGAAAAAGTTGAATCAGAGAAACAGTTTTATCAAGTTCTCACTCACACTTATTTCCTTTTCAAACACCCCTCAGACAGAGAAATTTCTTTTCCTAGAAATATTGAGAAGAACAATCCTTCAAGTAAATATAGCTACTACGAAGCCCTTACTTTTGAAATATTAGTTGACGGGGAGCCCAAAACCATCGATTGCGTTATCGAAAACGACAATGAACTCACCGAAATATTAACCTATGCCCAACACAGAGCAGACATAGAAGAGAGTTTTGTGCTGGAAGTTGTCTTTACAAGCGACTACCTAAACGGGGGCTTTTTCAAGATTCACCAACTTATCAGTGCCTCCTCTCAGGAAAGAGCTGTCTGGTTTAATGAAAATGGAGTAAATGGTAATTGGAAATGGCTAAATTTTGCCCAAGACAATGACATAATGCTTTTTAAAATATATAAATCTGTTTAAAAATTAAAGAAACTTATCAAAATCTTTGAATTAAAAAATTCTTTTTAGTCTTCTGGCAACGGATGATTTTTTTTGGGCAACGAAAGACTCTTTGGCAACTTTTCGCACCCTTCATACACAACTCCTTGTTGCGGTTCATAAATAGCGTGTCTCAAAGGTTTAGTATTTAGGCGCTTACCCTCTTTAAAAAATTCCAAATAAGTCTGGACTTCATAGCCGTTTTTTGAAGTTTTCTCACGAATAAATTCTCCCTTAAACATAATTTTATCAGAGTATTTTCCCTCAACATCAGGAATAATCTTATCGCATGCAGCAGGTATAGTGCGGATAATCTCACTTTTCTGTTTGATTTGTAATTTTTCGGGGTTGGTGTCGCCATAAATTTTAAAAGTAATCTTTTCATTGTTAGCAAAGGCAGAGATATAAATGGGTAAGGTTGTAGTGTTAATAAATTTCAAATCAGCACCGTTCCACGACACCATCGCATCAAACCCTTCTTTCACATACGACACCGGTAGCGAATGTTTATGCGCTTCGCTAACGGTAATGTTAGAAAGCAGCAGCGCATTATAAAGAGTGGAAGACACTTGGCAAATGCCTCCGCCAATACCTTTTACAAAAACGCCATCCTTAATAATATTTGCTGATTTATACCCTCTGCCTTCTGTGCGTCTGCCCACTAAATCGTTGAATGAAAAGGTCTCTTCCGGCAAGATTTCACAATTATTCAATGCTCCCACTGCCAAATTTATGTTATTTTTTCGTCCATTACTGCTGGAAGCATATCTTGTGGAAAACTCACCTTGAAGTTTAGTCGCTCGCATAATGTCTTCTTCCATGAAACGCGGTTTTACATAAATGGTGCTTGCGATAACAGGTGAGAAATCACTTGAAATAGCTTTTGAAATGTCAGCATACAATTTTTCTTTATCCAACTTTCTGCCCTGTCGTGATGGCGAAATGGAAAAGCCGTTTTTGGAAAAGGTTGCCTTGGCACACACCGGCATAGTCTCAATCTCGTTTGCAATTTTATCTATCTTTTCTTCCACTCCATTGAGAGTATAACTAACCGCAGCCTCATCCGAAAAGCCCATTTGCTTAATTTTTTTCATCAAACTCTTGCCCGACAGTCCTCTCCTATGGCTTTTCTGTAACTCATCAAGAACGGTGTGAATGGACGATTTCACTTCAAAGCCCGATTGTTTAAAAGTCCAACTTTTGCCTTCAAACGAAATAACCAGCGAAATCTCCCCGTCTTTTATCAAGTTTTGCGAAAGCTTTCGCTGTGCTTTTTCCAGCGACAAATTGCTTACATCCACTCCGCACAAAAATGAACCTTCGGCAAAGGTAGACGGAGAGAGAGCAAACTCATTGACAACATAGAAGCAAAAAAAAGGCAATGCAAAACAAAAGACGAAAGCCAGCACCACTCCTTTGAACTTTGACAATTTTTTAAGTTTAAGTCTTTTCATACTTTTAGTATGACTAAAAGAGCAGTTTTTATAAATGCCCCCTTTCTAAAACTCTTCAAATTCCAAAAATTTTAAATGTCTAAAAGATTATTCTCATCAGAATCAATCGACAACGGATCAATATCAGACACGTCCCGAAGCTTACGTTCGATTGTCCTTGTCTTTTTTGTGGCGAAGTCAAGCGTTGTGGAAGCTTCGTCAATCTTCTTTTGCGTCTTAGATAACAAGTCTACAAATTTGGTAAACTCTCGTTTAAAAACGCTGAGAGTATTATAAATTTCACTGCTACGTTTCTCAATAGCAAGAGTTTTAAAACCCATCTGTAAACTGTTCAAAAGTGCCGTCAAAGTGGTGGGGCCTGTCACCATAATTTTAAATTTATGTTGCAAAATCTCGCACAAAGCAGGTCGTCTCATAACTTCGGCATACAGCCCCTCCACAGGCAAATACATCACTGCAAAATCAGTGGTGGTCGGCGGTGAAATATATTTTTCACTAATTTTTTTCGCTTCATCTTTTATGCGATTTTCCAAATTTTTAAGTTGAATTTCAATTTCTTTTGCATCCCCATTTTCACTTGCCTGACAGAGTCTGGAATAATCTTCAAGCGGGAACTTTGCATCAATCGGCAACAACAATTCCTGCTCATCTCTTCCGGGAAGAACGACAGCAAAATCCACCCGTTCATTCGAGTTCTTCTTTATGACAACTTGCTCTTTATATTGCGATTTTGAAAGAATTTGTTCCAACAAGTTGGACAGTTGCACTTCTCCCCAACCACCACGTGTCTTGACATTCGTCAACACTCGTTTAAGGTCGCCAACTCCTGTTGCAAGAGACTGCATCTCCCCCAAACCTTTGGAAACACTTTCCAAATTTTGAGTAATAAGTTTAACGCTTTCACCCAGCCGATGTTCCAAAGTTTTTTGCAATTTTTCGTCCACTGTCAGACGCATTTCTTCCAATTTCTTTTCATTATTATTTTGCAAAGATTTAAGATTTTCGTTAATAATATCACTCAGCCGCGACAATTTTGCATCATTATCTTTCAAAATCTCGCCCAAACGTTGCTGTGTAATTTCCAGTTGATGAGTTTGGTTTTTTGATAGATTTGAAAGAAAATTACTTACCGTTTCACTATATTCTTTTATAGCACTAAGCAAAAGTTCATTCATTTGTTTTGCAGAAAACGAAAAATCATCCAACAGATTTTTAATCGTTTTTTCCAAATATTCCAGTTGACTTTTCTGTTCAAATGCATCATTTTTTTGAGATTTTTTCAACAAAATAAGAAGGCATAAAACAGTTGTCAACGTGCCCA
>CAZJEU010000050.1:0-4900 GCA_964545115.1 uncultured Christensenella sp.
TTTTGTCGAACATTTCTCTCACGAGTCCTTCCGCCTGCGCCAGCGTTTTTGGCTTGTGCGCTGGGGAAATGACGACGCCACTGCCCCTGTCAGAACCCATCAATTTGGGACTTTTGGGCAGATTTATCTCGTCGAAATATTTGGTTAAAATTTTGCTTTTCAACTCCTCGTTTTGAAAAATGTATTCCTGCAAAAGGGTGTCCTTGTCCAGCGAAGAAAATTTCTCTTTCAGCAGTTTTTCTTCTTCCTTTTCACCCGCGTTCTGAGCGTTTTCTTCCTGTTTTTCTCTCACATCTTTTTGCAGATTAGCCAGCGTCTGACACTTTTTTGTGTAGTCGCTTTGCAGATTTTGATAGGCAACAAACAGGCTTTTCGCGTCCTTAAACTTGCCCAGTTGCGCCTCTTCCGTCTGCGTTTTGGAGCCTTCTGACTGTGCCAAGTTGAGTTCGTCCGTTTGGACCTCGCTTGACACTTGGTTTTTTGTGGGTTGTTCCAAATTAGTTTCCATCTTTTTCTCCTTTTGTTATGTTCACGCCAAACAAAGTGGCAAGTTTTATTTTTGTTTCTTCATTCAGTTTTCCTTCATTGTCAAAAAGCGCGCCCGAAGACAAAAGTTTAAGGAAATTGGCACGCTTGACACTAAGACTTTCCTCTGTTGCACTGTCGCTTAAAAACTGCACGTCTTCTTGTCCAAGGTCGCTGTTTTTCCAATAGACAAGGGCGTTTTCGCTGTTTGAAAGTCGCAGTATTCGTGGCACCACGGCAAACTGCTTATATAGTCGCAAAATCATTTTCGCCACATTTTTCACCGAATTTTTCATCTCGTCCATTGTGGAAGCCAGTCTTGCAGTGCTTTGTTCCACCAGCAGTTCCAGAGCGGTGCCACTCATCGTGCTTGCGTTAATTTCGCCAGTCAAAATGTTGCTTACTCCACTTATCTCGCCAAACTCATTCAAAAGCCGCATTTCTTCCCGCTCAAAGTCGCTTGAAAGGGTTTCTTCTTCCAAAAATTTGGGCACTGCGGCACCTTGACGATAGACCAAAATTTTGCCCGGCTGCAACCCGTCTTGTTCCAAACTATCGGTGTCCACACTGCCTTCTTCCACAGTCAAAACTCCCATACTAAGCCGATTTAGATATTCGTGCTTTCTGTTTTTAAGGGCGTTATATGCGCGTTGCACAGGGATAATTTTGTCGACGACACTCTTTCCCCAAAAGCATCCCGGGCGCTTGTGGCTGAGTTGTTTTACAAAGGGAAACCCGCGTTTTCCGTCCACTCCATTCACAAAGGGCAGGACGCCGATATATAGCAGTTTTTCACCGCAAACAATCACCAGCCGACCATTCGGACATTCTTCCGTGGGCGCTTCATACCGCTCTATTACGATGGCTTGATTGTGTTTGACGCAGTCTTGCCGTGCGCTGTCTGTCAGGCTCATTTCGTTGATGTCACTGCCCTCTACGTCCACTCCCCACAGGTCTTTTATCACCCGCGTGCTATAACTTTTGACGTGCATAATGCTCTCGCAATCGTCTACGTTTTCGTTGCTGCTGCTGTCGGGATAAATTTCAAAAGGCGACACGGCGCTGATTTCCACTTCGCCTTCAAACACTTCGCTTTCCTTTTTGGAAAACACTCTTTTGCCACCAGTGCTGTTCCAAGTGACTTTATAAAAACCTGTGCCCGTAAGTTCACTCCAATTCATCACTTTGGAAATGACGCTGGAAAGATTGAGTTTTTCATACACGCTTTTTAAGATATCACGCGAAAGACTGGCGGTTTTCACGTCTTCTTCGCTGGAACTCATCGGCAAAACTTCCATTTGCGGTCGCACCGAAGTCAGTTTCGCAAGGCGGGAATCGACAATGGCAGAAATATGATTGAAAACCTGTCGCTCCTGCCAAAAAAACTCTTTGGGAAGAGCGACAATGTCGCTTAGTGAGTTGATCGCCACGAACTGGTTTCCCATATAAAAATTGCTTGCCAATTTCCATTCGGCTTCAAAACTCTTGCGTTCCTGCTGTCTGGCGGCGAAGTCTTCCTGCACTGCCTTCACCAAATCTTCCACAAACTCTTCTTTATTCTTTTTTTTCATTTTTTTCTCCTTTTTTTAAAGTTTCAAGTTCTTCCATCAATCTTTTTTTCTCTTTTTCCAACTCTTCATCTGTCATATTTTCAAATTCATCTTTCTCGTTAAAATCCATCAACACTTTTATTGCCGACAAATCGGGTGTCAATTGTTTCTTCACCACTTTTCGGCTTTTAAGCACCAAAACCCCTTCGGCATTTACCACAAATTCTTCTGTCTTTTCTTTCAAAACACAGCCTTTGGCAAGGTCTAAGAGCGAAGTGGAAACAATTTTTCTCGTTTTTACCAGTTTTTCCTGCGCTTTTTCTTTGAGCATTTTTTCTCCCTTATTTTTTATAACTGCTGTCTGTTTCGTCTGATAATTTTTTCTTTGTGCCGTTCGATGGCGCTTTTGGGTCTTTCTCGTGCATGCGGTTTTGTCATTAGATAATAACGGAGTTCATCCAGACAGTGGTCGTCCTTTTTCACGGGATTATCTCCACTCGACCAAAAATAGGTCTTAAATTCACGAATTAAATTGACGCAGTGACGGAAAATGAACAATCGACTTTTCCCCTCGGCATTTTTCAGATAACTTTTAACTTGCGCTATGCCCGAAAACAAATCTTTGTTCACACGCGTGTTTACCGCAATGCCACGCTCGCAGAACAGTTCTGCCACACTTCTGATGCCACTGAGTGTGCGTTGATTGGCGGCGCTGTCGATAAGGGCTTCATAGTCGCCCGAAGAAGTGATGTGCCAGTTGAGATGCTTGCAAATTCTTTTTATCTCGCTGGCGTGATAGTCTATGTCTTGATTTTTTTGGAAATATTCCGCCACCACGAACACGTTTCCATCATAATCCACGGCATACCAATGGCAAGCAAGCGGGTTGTTCAGCCCGGGGTCGATGGACAAATTGTCGAACCATTCACGTGGAACGTCAAAAGGCTCGATGACATTCACTCGCTCGTCAAATTCTTTATAGACCAGCCCCTGCGTGCCCACGAAGCGCCCATATTTGCGGGCTTCAAGGTCACTTTCCGACATTGATTTTTCGAAATTTACAATTTCTTTTTCATTCAAAAAAGGGTTGTCCCGCCATTCCATCTGACAAAACCACACTTCATCGTCGTCCAGTTCGTTAAGAAAAATTTTGTCATACACCCACGTCAACCCTTTCAGCGGAGTCATCGTGCCAAAAATAATTCCGCCACGGTCCAACACTCGCATTCGACATTCCACATAAATCTCCTCAGGCGGTTCTTCGTCGAACCACACAAAGTCCAGCCCCGTGCCCTGAAATTTTTCTCTGCCCTGATCGCAACTTTTAAAGCCAATTTTGCTTAGTCCGCCACCTACGTTTTTGATTAAAATATAGTCTATAATTCCGTTTTCGGGAAAGTCACGCCTGCCTTCACACATAACAATCTCTTCAATCCACGAAGGATTGATGTAGTAAAGCACCTTTTTTTGCGCCACATCTCGTTGCACCTGCCGTGACAAACTGACCACCCACCCTTCTGTTTTGGAAGGCGACTTTCTGTGTGGATGGATGCCTCGTGCCAAAAGCACCGTTTCCACCGCGCCACACTCTGTCTTCCCTGTACGATTGCCACCGAACACCCAGCGATTTTTTTTGAGACAAGCGTGAAAAGCCAGTTGTTTGGTGTGAACTTTGTCGCCGGTGTTGTAGGAAAGAAGTTTATTGTTCGTTTTCCGAATTTTCAAAATTTTAAATATCTCGTTTAGTCTGATAAGTTTTTCTCTCATTTTCACCCACAATTCAACAATAGAAGTTGTTTTTTTTGGTTGCTTTTGCCCTAGAATATTTAAAAGGAGAAATGGCGTTGAAATTATTTTTTTCCTTTATGCTTTTTCTTTCTTTTTTGTTGCCAGAGGCATTTTTTACTCACTCTTTCGCGCCCCAAACAACAGTGGTGAAGGCATCTCCTCTCACCACTTATGTCTATGCTCGCGTTGTTTCCCCCGCCGCCTATTTCTACTTCTACCCTCAAAGGTCCATCAGCGACAATGCCCTTTTTGTCTTAACCGAAAGTTATTTCGTCCTGCTGCTTTCCAACTACAACGACACTTTTTACAAAGCCCAATATCGCGACCTTGTCGGTTTTGTTTTAAAGACTGACGTTATGCCCGTTGCCCAAACTCCCACGACACCTTTTCTCGAAACACTAAATTTTAGAGTGTTTTCCTCTGACGGCAAAAATATGTATGCCAACCCCACCAACGAAAATTCTTCTCTCGTCACAGTGGTGGATTTATATTCCCCCATCGACTTCTACGGCTATATAAGCGGGCAGGAGATGATTAAGGACCGTGGCACCACTTGGTTTTTTGGCAAAGTCGGCGATAAGTTTGGTTACCTTTATGCCGGATTGTGCGACGGACTTTCAGAAATTGTGCCCAACACCGAGCAAATGACTGCCATCGCCAATCCCTTTGAAGACGATAATTCTTTTCTTTATAATCTTGTGGAAATGACGCCGGGACTGAAAATTCTGGTGCTGTTTTTGCTGGTTGTGCCGTCGTTTTTTTTGATATATCTGCTTTTCAAACCTTACAAAATTATAAAAGAAAAAACTAAAATTAAACGCCGAAGCAAAATGCAAACAATCAAACAAATTCAGGACTACTACGACGATTCTTTGTGAAAAGACGGACGCCACCTTTTTCAAACGATTCTCCTCAACTTTTTGATTATCATATTGCACATAAATTCCGGACAAAGTTGAGAAACAGAAGCCACCTTTTCAAAACGATCAATCCTGTCCAGCACATCTAGCCAAAAGAAGTTTTCCGTTATCTTTTGC
>CAZJEU010000051.1:0-4822 GCA_964545115.1 uncultured Christensenella sp.
AGGAGATTAGAGCAAAACGAAAAGTGGATAAAATCTCCGTTTTAAATACCAGTAGTGTTACGGTCATTCGAGACGGACAGCAATCTATAATAGACCTTTATGAAGTGGTTAAAGATGACATCGTAATTTTACAAAGTGGAAATCAAATCTGTGCCGACTGCATTCTTCTCTCGGGTGATTTGGAAACAAATGAAAGTCTTTTGACTGGTGAGAGTAAACCGATAAAAAAGCGCCGTGGGGACTTATTGCTGGGCGGAAGTTTCGTCGTTAGTGGTTTTGGCAAAGCTGTTGCCAGTAAAGTTGGGATGGATACTTACAGTTCAAAACTTATCAAAAAGGCCCGTGAATTTAAAGCCAATCGAAGTGATATTCTAAAAATTTTAAATTTTATAATCAAAATAATTGGTTTCATAATTTTACCACTTGGCATTCTCACTTTCTTAGACCTTTATAATGGCAATAATCTGGCACACTCTGTGGAGAAGACCTCTGGCTCAATCATCGGAATGATGCCTGTTGGAATGTTTCTTCTAACCAGCGTTTCCTTGGTGGTGGGCATTTTAAACCTTGCCAAAAAGAAAACTCTTGTTCAAGATTTATACAGCATTGAAATGCTCGCGCGCGCCAGCGTTTTGTGTCTAGACAAAACAGGAACTCTTACTGACGGGACAATGACAGTTAAAAACGTTTTGCCTATAAACTCTTCAAAAAAAGATGTTTTTAATATTATGAAAAATTATATCCAATCCTTCAACTCGGATAATTCTACTTCCTTAGCCTTAAAAAAGTTTTTTGGAAAGTCTAAAACTTCTCATCCTATTGTTTCTATGATTGAATTTAGCAGTGAAAGAAAATTCTCTGCCGTTCAATTTAAAAAGTTAGGAACTTATATGTTGGGAGCTCCTGAATTTGTCACCAAAAAATTAAATGCTGAATTAAAGCAAACTATTAAATCTATAACACAAGAAGGACATCGCGTTCTTTTACTTTGCAAAAGCAATAAAAACATAATAAAAGGCAAAATCTCCAAAGAAAACGAGCCTATCGCACTTATAACGATTCAGGACAATATTCGTCCTGATGCCAAAGACACTATTGAATGGTTCAATAACAATGAAGTAGGCATCAAAATTATTTCCGGCGACAACGTAGATACTGTTTGCAACATCAGCAAAAGAGTGGGAGTTATCAATTATGATAATTGCATAAGTCTGGAAAATCTTTCTGACGACGAAGTGATAAACGCTGCCACCAAATATACCGTCTTCGGCAGAGTAACTCCCGATCAAAAATATTTGATTGTACGGACACTCAAAGAAAATGGCGAGCGAGTGGCAATGACGGGCGACGGAGTAAACGACATTCTTGCATTGAAGGAAAGTGACTGTTCCATTGCGATGGCAAGCGGAAGCGAAGCGACCCGAAGCGCTAGCAACCTTATTATGCTAGACAACAATTTTTCTGCAATGCCCTCAATTGTGACCGAAGGAAGACGAGTTATAAATAATATTTCCAAAGCCTCTTCTCTCTTTTTAACTAAAACTTTTTTTACTGTATTTCTGACGATCTTTGTGCTATTCTCCCCCTTTTATCAATACCCTTTGCAACCAAATCAAATTCTTCTGTGGGAAAGTCTGTTTGTGGGAGCTCCCGCATTTTTCTTAGCTTTGCAGTCAAATAACGAGCGAATAAAAGGCTCTTTTTTAGCAAGTCTATCTTCCAAAACCCTACCAGGAGCAATTGTTCTCTTTTTGGGTGCAATTGCTTGTTATATTTATTGCAGTGTGACAAGTTCGCCCACTCTTCTTCCCACTCTCATTTCTTATTCGGTGACTTTCGGAGCCTTCTTTATTTTACTTAATCTTTGTTTTCCTCTTGATAAATTCCGCTCTATTCTTGTTTTTTCAATGTTGGGGCTTTGCCTTGCAGGGTTTCTTTCCATCCCCAGAGCCTTTTTCTCCTATTCACCACTTTCAAATTATGACCTTATCTTCATTATCATAACTGTTTTTTGTATCAATTTCTTTTATATCTTCTTAAAATGGCTTTTTGAAAAAGTCTTAGTTTTTACAAAGAAAAAGAAAAGGGTTTAACCTTCTCTTTTTAAGACTGTATCATTTTTCATTGAATATTTACATCCACAATATTGCTGTCTATAAAGATTAAATTTTTGAGACATTTTTACGCTTTTTAAATACCCATCTTTCTTTTTGAAATCTGCTTCAAAAAACCCCACTCCCCATTTCTCCGAGAGTTCCTTTCCTATTTTATTTATTAAAAGGACATTCTTATGGGGACTTACTGAGAGAGTTGAAGCGAAAAGGTCAAACTTTCTTTCTTTTGCTTCTTCCGCCGTTTTCATCAGCCGAAGAGAAATGCACTTTTCGCATCTTCTGCCACCTTCCGCTTCTTTTGCAAAAAATTTTAATTGCTCGTCGAACATTTCAAAATCTTTATAAGTCCCGTCAATCACTACGATGTTTAAGCCTGTTTCTTTCACATATCTCTGCTGTCCTTTCAGACGGTTATCATACTCTTTTTCAGGGAAAATATTAGGATTGTAATAAAAAATTGTCAGGTCAAACTCTTCTTTCAACCTTTCTATAACCGAAGTCGAACACGGCCCACAGCAACTGTGCAAAAGCAATTTCTTTTTCATAATAACATTATACGCTTTTTCTAACCATTTTCAAGCTATTACATTTGCTTTTAAATTTGTTTTAGACTAAAATTTTTGTAACATTAAAAAGGAAAAATATGCAACTCAAACTTTTAAATTTTCATAAAATAGTTTCGCAATTTGCCACCAACATCGTTGGAGCCTTCGTTGCGCTGATTATTTATCAAAGCACTGGCAGTTTCACTTGGGCATTTGGATATCTTGTGCTTTTGAATATCATTAAAATAATTTTTACAAAAGTTTTCTATGACATTATGCATCGCAAACCACAACTTATTCTTCTTATTAGAATAATTCCTTTTATGTTTTATTCTCTTTCCATCTTACTTCTGGACACTCCTTTCCAAGTTTTCGCCATTATCTCCATTCTCATCTTTCAATCTTTAAGCGAAACTTTTCGTGAACTTCCCCTTGAATATGTGTTTAATTATAGCGTATCCGACAAAGTCGGTTCACATGCCGGACTTTCTCGCTTTTTTGAATATCTTGGAGTTGTCATTGCCATTTTAATAGGTGGTCTTTTTCTGGATAACTTAGAGAAATGGATAGTCATAGCCGTCTCTTGCGGAGCCTATTTAATCTCCGCCATTCCGCTTTTTATATATTATCTTAAAAACCGCAATCTTCAAGGGTTTAATAAGGATGCCGTAAGCAACGCCGTCATTTCATATAAGGAAATCCGAGTTAAAAAAAGACAATTGGAAGTCATAAGAAAAAAAGTCTTACAAAATTATTTCTTTGTCTATTTCTTTTGTTCTATGTTTGATTCGTTAATGAACCTTTTTAGTCTTTATCTCTTTAAAGTCTCTGCTGAAAGTTACAGTTTCGCAGCATACATTCAAATGGCTTATAACGGCTCTTTTGGACTAGGATGCTTGTTTGTAGGGCAACTTGATGAAAGGATGGACCTGACGAAGAACGTGATAATAAGCAGCCTTATTGTCGCTGTAATTGTAGGCCTTGTCCCCTTCTTAACTCAGATGATGTGGCTGGAAATTTTATTATTTGGAACGCTTGGTTTTTTCTATTCTTTTATAAGTATCTTTTGTTATTCCCGCATGACAACACGATGCAAAATTATAGGTGTAAATAACCGTTCGCTTTATAATCGCATTCAGGCATCCAGAAGTGCCCGAATTTTAACAAATTCTCTTTGTATGATAGGACCTTTTATGCTTATTCCTTCCTTCTTTTTGATGAGTTTTGCTTATCTTTTTTCTGCCTATTTCATTCCCCAAAAAGAAGAACAATCAAGGAAATATATTGTAGACTATCTTGGCAATAACAAAATGTATTAGGCTCTAAAAAAAAGACCTTTAAGGTCTTTTTTATAAACTGCTTTTTTACTACATTTCAATAAGCCTGCAAATGGTTTTATCTTTAATCATAAACACAATGTCTAAAATCCAGATAATCCATCCAAATAAAATTCGGACAACGACTGCAACATACTTCTTTTCTTGAAACCTTGTTACAATTCCGCAAACCCATGCCGTGATTGGAATTATCACTAAAATAAGGCTGACAATGTAACTTAATCCGAAATAATCTGATTTTTTTGCCATTTTAAACTCTCCCTTTTTATAAAATTATATTACTTTCATGGGTTTTTTATGCTATGTTTACCAAAATAATGTTTCACCTATGACGTTTCGAATGAAGGTTTCGTGCGACGCATTCACTTGTCTTTCCAGTTGCTTAATGACAACAAACTGATAGACAATGCCGACGAAAAACAAAACTATCACCGCAATGAGAAAAAAGATAATAAGTCTAAATTTTTTTTCGTTGCTTGTTTTCATCTATTTTGCTTCCTCATTCTCTTTTTATTATAAAAAGAATAAAGAAATTTTGCAACTGTTTTGATGAATATATCGGCAAAAAGAAAGGTAACCATATAAGTAAAAAGGTTAATAAAGTTTACTTCGCCATAATTTAAAATAAGATTTATTAGATAACTGCTTACAATAACTAAAATAAAAACCGATGTGCAAAGGATAATCGAAGAATATCTTAAAATCTTTCGCATTATTTTTAATATAATTTTAACAAATTTCTTTGATTTTTTTTATTTTTCTTCTTCTTTTTTTTCTTTTTCTTTTTTTTTTTTTTTTTTTATATTTTTCTTTTAAATTTTATTTT
>CAZJEU010000052.1:0-4766 GCA_964545115.1 uncultured Christensenella sp.
CTTTTTTTGAATTATAACATGAAATCAAAACTGTAGAACTAATTGCAAGCGAAAATTACGTAAGCCCCGCCCTTCTTGAAGCAGCGGGAAGCATTCTTACAAATAAATATGCCGAGGGATATCCGGGAAAGCGTTATTATGGCGGATGCAAATTTATTGACGAAATAGAAACCCTTGCCATTCAAAGATGCAAAAAACTTTTCAACTGCGAGCACGCAAACGTGCAAGGTCACAGTGGCTCCAACGTCAACCTTGCGGCTTACCTTTCTCTCATCAACCCAGGAGACAAAATAATGGGACAAAAGCTTACTGACGGCGGACACTTAACGCATGGGACAAGCGTAAACTTTTCAGGAAAACTATTTGAAACAGTTAGTTATGGCGTTGACAAAAACGGATTCCTTGAATATGAAGAAATTGCTAGAATTGCTATGCAATCAAAGCCTAAGTTAATAATTGCAGGCACCAGTGCCTATCCCAGACAAATCGACTTTAAAAAGTTTAAAGAAATCGCTGATTCTGTTGGAGCCTATCTCGTCTGCGACATATCACACATTGCGGGATTGATTTGTGCCGACTTGCATCCCAGCCCCATCCCCTATGCTGACATTGTAACGTCCACCACGCATAAAACTCTAAGGGGGCCTCGTGGTGGTGTCATAATGTGCAAAACAAAGCATGCAAAGAAGGTTGATTCGGCCATTTTCCCTATGTTACAAGGTGGCCCTCTCGAACATATCATAGCTGCCAAAGCCGTTGCTTTCGGCGAAGCTTTAAACCCCAGTTTTAAGAAATACCAAAAACAAGTTTTAAAAAATGCAAAAATTTTCAGCGAAAGACTGCTGGCTAATGAAATAAATCTAGTAAGTGGCGGCACCGACACCCACTTAATTTTAATTGACCTTTCAAAAGAGACCTTGACGGGAAAAGAACTTGAAAATTTTCTTGAAAAGGCAAATATATCTGCTAATAAAAACACTATTCCGGGCGAAACTCGTTCCCCATTTACAACAAGTGGCCTGCGTATTGGCACCCCGGCAGTCACCACTCGCGGAATGAAAGAAAAAGAAATGATAATAATTGCTGACCTTATTTCAGACATAATAAAAAACGGCGAAGACGCAGTGGAAAGGACCAAAGAAAAAGTTAAAGCTCTTTGCTTGGCATTTCCTCTCTATTAAGGTCATCGAAACAGGAAAGTCTTGTCTTTTCAAACAACCACCCTACGATTTTAGCCGATTTCACCGGAGCAAATTTTCCAAGAAATCTAAGAAGTTTAGCGTCATTTCCAAGCACTTTATAAGGCTTTTTCTTTTTCATAGCATCAACAATCTTTTCCGCCATCTTAGGAGCAGACGTGCAAAATCGTCTTATAATTTTCATGCTCTTTTCATCAAAAACTTCTTTTTTGCAGTCTTTTGAAAAGAAAATATTTGTGAGTGTAAATCCTGGCAAATAAGTTCCAACAAAAACTTTCTTGTTTTCACTATTTAAAATTTTCGAATAAGAAACCAAAGCACTTTTAGACGAAGAGTATATGCTTTGTCCCGGAACGCTGAAAAGAGCGCCTGCACTGCAATTATTTATGATAGCCCCATTCTTTTGAGAAGAAATATAATCAAAAAGTGCATTGGAGCAATGGACAGCCGAAAAGAAATTTGTGTTAAAAATTCTCTCAGTTTCTTCAAAAGGAATATTTTGAGCTTTCAAAAAAGGAGGCATAGTTCCAGCATTATTGATTATAATATTATAACTATTATCAAGTAGAAAATCTTTTAATCTAATCCAATCTTCCGCCTTGGAAACATCCGCCACAAAATAAGAAAATTTATCTTTAAAATCAGCAAAAAATGTCTGTTGACTCTTTAATTTTTCTTCGTTTCGTGCCACACCTAAAACATTGCAATTAAACTTTTTAATTAAGATTTTTGTAATTTCAAATCCTATGCCACTTGATGATCCCGTAACGATAACATTTGAATTATAAAGCCAATTTTTCATAGGTTCATTTTATCAAACTTTAAGTTAAAAGTGAAAAGAAAAAAGCTTTTTGTTTCAAGTTAAAAATGCTATACTTTGAAAAGCAATAAAAATAAAAAGAGAGAGAAATGAAACTAGGAGTCGTTGGTCTTCCAAATGTTGGTAAAAGCACACTTTTCAACGCCATAACGAATGCAGGTGCCGAAAGTGCAAATTATCCATTTTGCACAATTGAGCCAAACATAGGCATTGTAAATGTTCCGGATGAAAGACTAGACGTCTTATCTAAAATATACTCGGCAAAGAAAACAACTCCTGCCCAAATCGAATTTGTGGATATCGCGGGCTTAGTAAAAGGAGCAAGTAAGGGAGACGGTTTAGGCAATAAATTTCTCAGTCACATTCGAGAAGTGGATGCCATTATTCACGTTGTCAGATGTTTTGAAGACGAAAAAATAATCCACGTTGAAAACAACGTCAATCCTCAAAGAGATATTCAAACAATAAATCTTGAACTCATTCTGGCAGATTTGGAAAGCGTTAACAAATATATTGAAAAAGAAAATAAACTTCTGAAATCAGGCACCGGGGCAAAAGGGAACATTCTATTGTTAAATACAATTAAAAATCTCTTAGAAAATGAAAAGCCTGCAAGAAACCTTTCTCTTACAGAAGAGCAAAAGAAGTATGTCGATGGACTATTTCTTCTAACTTCCAAACCCGTTATATACGTAGCAAATATTTCCGAAGAAGACATTCTAAAAAATCCAGTGGAAATCCCTTTTGTTAAAGAAGTATTAAACTTCGCTTCAAACGAAAAAGCAGAAGTTCTTTCGTTAAGTTGCAAAATTGAAGAAGAAATTGCCAATTTAGATATAGAAGAGAGAGATGTTTTTAAAGAAGAACTTGGAATAAACAAAAGCGGACTAGAAAAATTGATTATTATCAGTTATAAAACTTTGGGACTAATGAGTTTTCTGACCGCAGGCGAGAAGGAAGTGCGAGCATGGACCATCAAGCAAGGCACTCGTGCTCCTCAAGCAGCAGGAAAGATTCATAGCGATTTCGAAAAAGGTTTTATCCGTGCCGAAATCGTTAAATATGACGACCTAATCTCTCTTGGCAGTTTTTCAAATGCCAAAGAGAAAGGGAAAATGCTTTCTGTCGGGAAAGAGTATATTATGCAAGAGGGCGATGTTTGTTTTTTTAAATTTAATGTTTAAATGAACCAAAATAATGAAAATAACCCTGTGAGATTCTCTTCAAGAATCGGGACTATTTTATTTATCTGTTTTTGCCATATGCGCAATTAAATCCACTGTTTTACAGGAATATCCCCACTCATTGTCGTACCAAGCTACCAGTTTAACAAAAGAATCGTTAAGCATAATTCCCGCACTTGCATCAAAAATACAAGTTCTTTCATCATGAATAAAATCACTCGATACAACGGCATCTTCAGTGTAGCCGACAATGCCTTTTAGGTCGTTGATGCTTCTATTATAAATTTCTTTTTTAATTTCTTCATAAGTCGCTTTTGTTTTCAGTTTGACTGTCAAATCCACCACCGAAACATTTATCGTAGGCACTCTAAAACTCATTCCTGTCAATTTTCCCTTCAATTCAGGAATAACTTCTCCAACCGCTTTTGCCGCTCCTGTTGAAGAAGGAATAATGTTTGCACTAGCAGCTCTGCCACCTCGCCAGTCTTTTTTAGATGGCCCGTCCACTGTGAGCTGAGTGGCAGTTATAGAATGTACTGTGGTCATAAGCCCTTCAGCGATGCCAAACTTGTCGTTGATAATTTTCGCCAATGGCGCCAAGCAGTTCGTTGTGCAGCTAGCGTTAGAGACAATATCAATATCTTTTCTATACGACTTTTCGTTCACTCCCATCACAAACATAGGAATGCCGTCTTTTGCAGGAGCGGTTATAACAACCTTTTTTGCCCCACCGACAAAATGTAGAGAAGCGCCATCAATATTTGTAAAAACTCCGGTCGCTTCGGCGATATATTCCGCACCGCAACTTTTCCAATCAATCAAATTGGGCTCTCTCTCAGCAAACATTCTGATATTCTTGCCATTCACCACCAAAGAGTTTTCCGTATGAGAGATTTCGCCTCCAAACTTTCCATGAACAGTGTCATATTTCATAAAATATTCTGCGTAATCGGGGGAAATAAAAGGATCATTGATTCCCACAACTTCCATATCTTCTCTTTGCGAAATCGCCCGAAGAATCAATCTTCCAATTCTACCAAAACCGTTTATTCCAACTTTAATTTTCATAATCTTCTCCTATTAAAAGTAGTATACATCATATCATTTTAATTAAACAACACTAATTCTCGTTTTTCTCTTTTTCATCGTTTCTAAGGTCGAAAAAATGCTTAGGAAAGAATAATATTAACGCTGCAAAAGATAACAAAGCCCCAAAAACAGCAAAAAAGTTAAACCATAAAGGCATATTCTCGCAAAAGATATTCAGAAAAATGCTTAAAGTTAAAATCGCAAAAAACATTGTTGAGGCAGTAATCGCAGATATAAAAGAAAAAGTTCTTTTAAAAAAGTTGATTTTATAAGTCTTCACTTTTTCATCAATATAAAGAGTTCTGGAAACAAATCCAAAAAGATCTTTTGTGTTTTTCAAGAATAAACTTTTTTCACTCAGCGCCCTAAAAACATCCAAAACATCTTTGTCATATAGTCCCAAAGAGATAACATTAAATCTATCCTTTTTCCCGGTGAAAATCTTAATGAAAAAATTATAAAAATTATGCATCA
>CAZJEU010000053.1:0-4744 GCA_964545115.1 uncultured Christensenella sp.
ATTAAAAATTAGATAACTTTAATGATTGTCTTTTTGACGTTTATTTGGTATAATATTTTTTAGCAAAAAATATGATATATTTTAGTGAAAATATTATGTTTTTAAACAAAAATAGGAGAAAAAATGAATTATACAAAAAACACGCTCGCCGACAATCGGTTAGAAGTCCTGCTCAAAATCGACAAACCTGAATGGGACGAGGCACTTCAATCGGCATATGCCAAAACCAAAAATAAATATTCCGTTCAAGGGTTCCGTGCCGGTCATGCGCCCCGAAAAGTCATTGAAAAAACTTATGGCGACACCGTCTTTTTCGACGAAGCCATAAATATTTGTTTCTACAAAAACTATCTGGAATTTCTTCAAAAAGAAAAAACAGTTCACCCCGCCACCACCCCTGAGATTAACGTAAACAAAATCGACGAAAACGGCCTTGAACTTCGACTGCTCATCACCCCCAAACCACAAGTCACCCTTGGTGCCTACAAAGGAATGGATATAGAGATAGCCGACTTCAAACTGTCCGAAGAAGAACTAAATCGCGACCTATCACGTGAACTTGAATATCTGCGAAATTCTCGTGTCAAGTTCGTCGAAGTGAACAGGGCAGCCCAAGCTGGCGACGTCGCAACCATAGATTTCGAAGGCGAGATTGACGGCGTAAAATTTGACGGCGGAACCGCCACCGACCACGACCTTGAAATAGGCACAGGGTCTTTCATAGACAACTTTGAAGACCAACTCATCGGGCTTAAAAAGGGCGACAAAAAGGCCGTAAAAGTCACTTTCCCAGCCAACTATCACGAAGAAAAGTTCCAAAACAAACCAGCCACTTTCGCCGTCACCATAAAGGCGGTTAAGGAAAAAGTTCTTCCCGAACTAAACGACACCTTTGTCGATGAAGTCAGCGAATTTTCCACACTTAAAGAACTTAAAGATAGCCTGACAAACCGCATCGTCAGCCAACGAACCAAAGAAAAACAGGCGGATGCAAACAACAAACTTATCGAAACCATCGTCGAAAATGCCAAAGTCGACATCCCCGAGATTATGGTAGAAAATCAAATGGACGACTTCGTTCACGACTTTGAACACCGTCTTTCCCACCAAGGGCTCACTCTCGACGGCTACCTCAAATATTCCAATATCTCACAAAACGACTTTCGCGAATCTCGTCGGGAAGATGCCAGAAAGACAGTCAAAACAAGACTGGTGCTGGAAGAAATTATCGAGAAAGAAAACGTTACCGTCACCGATGCAGACATCGAAGAAAAATATAACGAATTTCAAAAACCTTCTAAGAAAAAGTCTGCCGCCGCCGTTCGAAAACAAATGGGAGAAGACCAGTTCGCTTATTTTGAAAACAGTCTACTCTTAAACAAACTTATGACGTTTTTAACTTTGCAAAACACCCCTAAGAAACCAAAATCAACCAAAGCAACCGACGAAAAAAATAAATAATCGTAATGCCCAAAAAGACAACATACGATATAACCTGCTCAAAAAAGACAACACTCAAAGAGTAAAATTATGAAAAACACAAATAATTTTAATTAAAAGGAAATTAAAATGCAGAAATTGAACACACTTATACCAATGGTCGTCGACCAAACTTCCACGGGCGAACGCAGTTACGATATCTATTCTCGCCTTTTGGAAGACCGCATCGTCTTTCTCACCGGCGAAGTCAACGATATCACCGCAAACATTGTCGTGGCTCAACTCATCTTTCTTGAAGGCAAAAACCCCGACAAAGACATTTTTCTCTACATCAACAGCCCGGGCGGCAGCATCAGTGCAGGGCTTGCCATCTACGACACCATAAAATATATCAAATGCGACGTCGTCACCATTTGCATCGGACTGGCAGCCTCCATGGGAGCCTTCCTTCTCGCCAGTGGCACCAAAGGCAAAAGATACGCCTTGCCAAACAGCGAAATTATGATTCACCAACCTCTCGGCGGAGCTCAAGGTCAGGCAAGCGATATCGAAATCCAAGCAAAACGCATGCAATATATCAAAGAAAAAATGAATAAAATTCTCAGTGAAGAAACTGGTCAAGACCTTAAAAAGATTCAGAAAGACACCGATCGCGACCATTATATGTCTGCCGAAGAAGCAAAAAAATATGGCATCATCGACGATATATTTTTCACTAGAAAAAAACAAAAATAATTTTTTGGCACCGAAAAACACATTTTTATACCCAAAAATGCACCTTAATAAAAAAATAGACTAAAATACTAAGTAAGAACAAAATGTAAAAAAACAAAAATTTTTCATTCACGCCTAAAAGGAGAGAATATGAACAGGGAATTGATATGTTCCTTTTGCGGCAAATCGCAAGACGAAGTTAAGCGCCTCATCGCCAGTCCCAGTGGCGACAGTTTTATCTGTGATGAATGCATCGACGTTTGCAAAGAAATCATCAAAGACGAAAAAATTGAAGCCGCCCAACCTCGCATCGACCTTCCGCTACCACACGAAATAAAAGAGAAACTTGACGACTTTATCATCGGTCAGGACGAAGCAAAAATGGTGCTTTCAGTGGCAGTCTACAATCACTACAAACGCATAAATTACAATTCTGACATTAAAAATCAAAAAGCAGACAAACAACCTATCGAACTGGAAAAAAGCAACGTAATGCTCATCGGCCCCACCGGCTGTGGCAAAACACTGCTGGCAAAAACGCTTGCCAAAATTCTCAAAGTGCCCTTTGCCAGTTGCGATGCCACCACGCTCACCGAAGCAGGTTATGTAGGTGACGACGTGGAAAACATTCTTTTAAAACTCATTCAAAATGCCGACTACGACGTTTCAAAAGCACAGCGTGGCATCGTCTATATCGACGAAATCGACAAAATCGCTCGCAAAGGCGAAAACCGTTCCATCACCCGTGATGTTTCAGGTGAAGGTGTCCAACAAGCACTGCTCAAAATTTTGGAAAGCACTGTTGCTAGCGTCCCCCCACAAGGCGGTCGCAAACATCCTCAGCAGGAAACCATTTCCATCGACACCACAAACATTTTATTCATCGTCGGAGGTGCCTTCGTTGGCATCGACAAAATCGTTGAAAAACGCTTGTCGTCGGCTTCTCTGGGCTTTGGTGCCGAAGTAAATAGCGAGTCGAAAGAAGAAGGAGTCTACAATCTCATCAGGCAAATTCAGCCCCACGACCTTACGAAATTTGGGCTTATTCCTGAGTTTGTCGGCAGAATGCCCATCACAGTCGCCCTTCACGACCTCACCGAAAATGCCCTTGTCCAAATTATGACTCTGCCCAAAAATTCTATCACAAAACAATACAAAAAAATGTTTGATATGGACGGCATAAATTTAATTTTTAAAGATTCCGCCATAAACGCCGTTGCCAAAAAAGCAATGAAACTAAAAACGGGCGCCCGAGGGCTGCGCACCATTCTAGAAAGCAGTATGCTGTCTTTAATGTATTCCGCTCCGGGTGACAAAACAATCGACTCTATCGTCATTGACGATAATTTTATCTTGGACGGTCAGGAACCCGAATACGTCCGAAAAGAACTCATCAAAAAGGAAGCCACCGCCTAGGGAAAAATATCTTTTGCCCAAAATAATCTTTGAACTATTCAACTTAAATAACCAAAACTCATCAACCTAAACAATCAGAACTCACACACTAACTTAAACTTTCAAATCTCAGCAAATTAACCTAAACAATCAGAACGCATCAACTCAAACAATTAAAACTCAGCACAGGGAAGTCTTAAATTAACCAGCCAAATTTTTTATTCCCCCCGCCTTTTTTACCCATTTCAATCATTCAATCGACTCTGCCTTTCTAAAAGACTAAAAAGGAGAAGAAAAAATGCAGATAAAATCAGCCAGTTTTGTAACCAGCGTGGCAGACAACAATTTTTATAAAAGTGATTTCAACGAAGTCGCTTTTGTCGGTCGCAGCAATGTTGGCAAGAGTTCGCTCATCAATCTCATCTCCGGCAGACGTGGTCTGGCAAAAACTTCTTCCACCCCCGGCAAAACCAAATTGATAAACTACTTTCTCATAAACAACCAGTTTCTGCTCGTCGACCTTCCCGGGTATGGCTATGCAAAAGTAAGCAAGTCAGAAAAAACCAACTGGGCAGGTTTTATTGAAGAATATCTTCTTTCTTCGCCTAATCTAAAATGTGTTTACCTTCTTCTAGACATTCGTCGAACACCCACCGAACAGGATGAAATGATGCTAAAATTTTTATATTCACACCGCATTCCTGTCAAACTCGTCGTCACCAAAATCGACACCCTTTCTCGCGTACAGGTGTTCAATAATCTATACATAATCTGCGACAAAATCGGTGTCAATAGACAAGACATTATTCTCACTTCATCACAAGAAAAATCAGGAGTCAAGGAACTGTTAGAAAGCATCGAAAATCACCTTTTGGCACAAAATTAACCCCTTTTCCACCCAAAATTGCGGCTTAGGAATTTTCCTAAGTCTTTTTTTGTCTCTGAAATCTTTTACCTTTTGTTTCTTTTTTCATGCAATAAAACGGAACAATTGCCTTGTTTTTATTTGAATCTAAAAATCCCTGTATAGTGTCAAAATAAGCGAAATAACGACCGTTCATTATTATTGTATCGTATGGTGCAAGATTATGAGCAACAACAGCAGGAAGGCGATAATAAACGCCATCACACGTATCGAGTAGAACAGTTGTACCGTCGGTATGTTGAACTTGTGTTATCATAAATTATCAATTAC
>CAZJEU010000054.1:0-4734 GCA_964545115.1 uncultured Christensenella sp.
CCGAAGTCATCAAAAAAGCACTGGAAGAATTATCCACTTCATCCAGTTCGATAATTTCAAATCTCTATGTTCAGGCCTCCAAAGAAGCAAAAGAAAACGACGAAGGTGCAGCAGAAACAAAAACGGAAGATGAAGAGATTATCATCGACGACAAAGACAAAAAAGACGACAAAAAAGAGGACGACAAGAAAGAGTAATCCCCTTGAATAAAGGAAAAAATAATGCCAAACAGTAAAGACTATTATAATATTCTCGGTGTGAAAAAAGATGCAAGTCAGGACGAGATTAAAGCGGCTTATCGCAAACTTGCCAAACAATATCACCCCGATCTTCACCCAAACGACGAGAGTTGCACGCAAAAGTTTAAACAGTTAAACGAAGCATATGAAGTGCTGGGCGACGTGAACAAGCGCAACAACTACGACCAATTCGGCACGGCAGAACCGGGCGGTTCTTTCGGCGGATTTGGCGGAGGCAATCCCTTCGGTGGTACGTTTGGCGGAGGGTTTGAAGGGGCTTCCTTTGGCGGGTTTGAAGACATTTTCGACATGTTTTCGTCCTTTGGCGGACGGTCTAGAAGTCGTGCCGGCAGTGTTCAAATAGCCGGAGAAGACCTTGCCGTCAACCTTACGTTGACTTTCAAAGAAGCAGTGTTTGGCTGTGAAAAAACTTTCAAAATAAACCGTGTTGATAAATGTTCTCATTGCTCAGGCACGGGCGCCAAAGATGGCACAGCGCTGGAAACTTGTCCTGAATGTCAAGGCACAGGGCAAGTGCGCTTTACCCAAAGCACCATCTTCGGGCAAGTCTCTTCCGTTGGCGCTTGCAAAAATTGCAACGCAACAGGCAAAATTATCAAAGAGAAATGTTCTCATTGCGCAGGGAAGGGCAGGGTGAAAACCTTGCAGGAAATCTCTGTTAAAATCCCTGCTGGCATAGACAATAACCAAGTGATAACAATGCGGGGCAAGGGCAATGCCTCCATCAAAAATGGACCTAACGGCGACTTGCTCATAAACATTTCTGTCACTCCGCATCCGCTGTTGGTGCGTGAAGGGTTCAACCTTTTGCTCGACTTGCCTCTGCCGTTCACCACGGCGTATCTGGGTGGCAAGGTGAATGTTCCCACCCCCGATGGCGAGTATGTTCTAACCATTCCGCCCCTCACCCAGCCCAACACCGTTTTCAAACTTAAAAATCGAGGCATCAAAGTTTTGCAACGAGAAGCTTTCGGCGATTTAATCGTCACCGTCCGTGTCGAAATGCCCAAAGAAGCATCCAAACAGGACAAAGAACTAGTGCAAAAACTGCAAGAGAACATCTCGGAAAATGCTTATAAAAAACTTAAAGACTTTCAAGACAAAGCCAAAAAAAGTTAACAAAGAAACAGGCGAAAACCTGTTTTTTTTGAAAAGAATTTAGCCTTGACGGCAAAGAGAAAAATGTGATAGGATGAAAAAATGGAAAGAAGATTTTATGTTAATAAGGAAGATATCCGCGGAGATTTCCTCTCTCTTTTTGGCGAAGAGCATCACCACTTAAAAAATGTTTTAAGGCTGAAAGAAGGCGACAAAGTGGAATGTTTCTCTTCAAACAGCCCCCTTTATGTTTGCCAACTAAAAGAAATTTCAAAAGATAAAACACTTCTTAAAATCGAGAGTTCCCGCCACTGCACCGCCAACCCCCAAGTGGACGTCACCCTTTTTCAAGGACTGGTAAAGCCAGAAAAATTTGAACTCATAACTCAAAAATTCTGCGAGCTTGGTGGCAGCAAAATCGTTCCGTTTTCTTCACAATTTACAGTGGCAAAAGCCACCGCGCTAAAACAAGAACGCCTTTCAAAAATCATTATCTCTGCCTGCAAACAATGTGGACGCACTCACCTTTTGGAAGTGGCAAATGCCGTAAAGTTTGAACAACTGTTACCTTTGCTCCGCGGCTACGATGCCGTTTTATTTGCCAACGAAAAGGAAAATAACCACACTTTAAAAACAGTTCTCGCTCACCTTTCACCATCGAAAATAGCGCTTGTCGTGGGCAGCGAAGGGGGCTTTTCGGCAGAAGAAATTGCTAGGTTAAACCAAGAAAAAAACGTTTTTTCGCTCTCTCTCGGCAGGCGAATTTTACGAACAGAAACCGCAGCCATCGCTCTTAGCGCTTGCGTTTTTGTAGCAGTGGAACAGTAAATTAAGTTAAAATACAGGAGAATAAATTGCAAGAAACTCATCTAAAAATTTGTTTATTAAACCTTGGTTGCAAAGTCAATCAATACGAAATGGACGCTCTTTCGGGCAGTTTGGCTGACGAATTTGAAGTATGTTCCAGACTGGAAAATGCCGATATTTTCATCCTAAACACCTGCGCCGTCACTGGCGAAGCGGAGCGAAAAAGCCGACAAATGGTGACGAAAATTATCAAGATAAACCCTGCCGCGCGCATTTTTGTGTGCGGTTGTGCCAGTCAAAAAAACGCCGAACAATTTGCAAAAATTCCACAAGTCCAATGCGTTTTAGGCACTTTCGGCAAAGGAAAACTTAAAGAATATTTCGGCAAAGACGGCATTTTTACCAAAGAATTTTCTAGGGAATATGAAGACGACTTTTTTTCGACAGGAGTGCGCACCCGCGGCTATGTCAAAATTCAAGACGGGTGCAACAACTTTTGTTCCTATTGCATCATCCCCTTTTTGCGGGGCAGAAGTCGCTCTCGCAGCCTAGAAAGCATAGTCGCCGAAGCCACCGCACTTTCGCAAACTTGCAGCGAAATCGTGCTAACGGGCATAAATATCAGCGACTTCAAACTGAACGAAAAAAGTGCCCTTGCCTCAGTGCTTTTTGCCCTTAAAGATTTAAAAACCCGCCTGCGTCTTAGTTCGCTTGAAGCAGGAGTCATCACCGAAGATTTTCTAAAAACAGCCCAATCTCTTGCCAATTTTTGCCCTCATTTTCACCTTTCGCTTCAAAGTGGCAGCGATAAGGTTTTGAAAGATATGAACCGTCACTACACCACCGACGAGTTTTTTGAAAAAGTGAAGCTCATCCGTTCCTTTTTCCCTGCTGCCGCCATTACCACCGATATAATAGTCGGTTTTCCCACCGAAACCGATGAAGAGTTTGAAAAAACACTTCGTTTTGTGGAAAAAGTGGCTTTCAGCGACGTTCATATTTTTGCCTATTCTCCCCGTGAAGGCACCGCGAGTGCAAAACTCACTCTCATCAACGGCGCCGTTATAAAAAAGCGGGAACAGACGCTCAAAGCACTGGTGCAGGACAGCAAAAAAGCCTTTCTTAAAAGTTGGTTGGCAAAGCCACTGGAAGTGCTTTTTGAAACAAACTTAAAGGGAATAAATCAAGGCTTTTCGCGCGAATATATTCGCTGCTATTTGCCTTCGCAAAAAGATTTTTCTTCTCAAACACTCAGTGTCCGTCCCGTAGAATTGTTTAAAGACGGGCTGAAAGTCGAAAAAATTGATTGACTTTTTTAAAGTTTTGTGATTAAATATCAAGGAATTTAAAGTTAAGGAGGTGAAATATGTCAACAGTGAAAGTGGGCGACAACGAAAGTCTGGAAAGTGCGCTCAAACGATTCAAACGAAAATGCCAAAAAGACGGCATTATCGGCGACCTTAGAAAAAAAGAAGCATATGTCAAACCCTCCGTCGCCCGAAAGAAAAAGTCTGAAAACGCCAGAAAAAAGAAATATAAATAATTTTTCTTTTCAAAAAAGCGTCTGTTAAACAGACGTTTTTTTATGCTTAAAACCCTTTTTACAAAGGCAGCTTTTTGACGCAAAAACAGACAAAATGTCGTTTGAATGTGGAAATATAACGAAAAATGCTTTTTTCAATTTTCTTCAAAAATAGCCAATATTCCCACTTTTTATCATTTGTCAAAATCTTCTTGGAAACTATACTAAAAGAGTTACAAATAAAAGGAGAAAAAAATATGTCAGCACTACTACGACCCAGAACAAAAATTTGTGCACTCGCAAAAATCGCAAAAGAGAGACTAAGGAAAAACGACTACACCGCCATCCCCTCGCATTCCGGCATCAACAGCGCCCTGTGTTTGGCGAACTACGTCTCCCGCCAGAAACAACTGTGCGAAAGGAGTTTTAAGGACGAAGTTAAAAAGAAAACCTACGATGAAGAACTCTATCAAAAGGTGTGTCAACTCATCGAAAACAACGACCTGCAAAACCCCGTTTCGGCGCTGATTGACAAGCGGCTTTTCTCTTCGCTAGACACTGAAGCCAAGCAATATTACATCAACAACCTCGCCCAAAAATTCAAATTTTTGAAAAACAAATATTATCAGGAGCACTCCATTTCTCTGACGATGTGAGCGCGCTTGCAAAAATCTTTTTCGTCTAAATTGTTGCCAGATATTCAGAAATTGCCTTGAACAAATCTTCAAATTGGCTTGAACAAATCTGCCTTTTCGTGCTACAATTTAGACTATGGAAAATATCGATTTAACTCAACTTAATCCCTCTCAGCAGTCGGCGATGGAACAAATCGACGGCGCCGTTATGGTGCTCGCCGGGGCAGGCAGCGGCAAAACGCGGCTCATCACCCACCGCATCGCCCACCTGACAAAGTCGCTTGGTGTGCCAAGCGAAAACATTCTTGCCATCACCTTCACAAACAAAGCCGCAAACGAAATGAAATCCCGCCTCATCCGCCTCATCGGCAACACCGCCGAGGACATTTGGATTTCCACTTTTCACTCTATG
>CAZJEU010000055.1:0-4714 GCA_964545115.1 uncultured Christensenella sp.
ATCAATTGGCATTTGTCGGCTCCGACATAACCACCGCCGTAAGAGATTTTTTTCACGAGGTGGGCAAAGAGATTGCCGAACTATGGTTCTGGCCAGCCATTTTCATCGGGCTTATGATTTTGGCAATTATCACTATGATTTTTCTGGTGAGATTTTCTTATGAAAATAGAATTTTAAAGAGTGTCAATCGACTGAATAAATACTTCTTGGCAAAGCCTTATATCAATGAAGAAAACCTTGTGGAATTTAACCTTAAAATGAAAAAGGTGCCCAAAGTTCTAAGAAGCAATTGGCAAGTTTATATGCTCAATCGCGAAGACTCACCCACGACTTATATCAATGTCAACACCTGCATCGACAAACCACTAAGGACCAGTTCAATCGAAAAAAATATGGGCAACTTCACCATCTTTTCGGTCTTTCTGGGACTGCTTACTTTTGCCATCGGACTGGTGTATGCCACTCACGTTTCGGGCACGAACATTTTGGGTGACGTTTTATTTCTTGCCCTTTTGGTGCCGCTTGCCATTGCCATTTTATACACCGTTTTTTATCTTGTAATCAAAGCTTCCAAAAATGATATATATGCTGTTTTGTATGAAAACTTTCCGCTCTATGAAAGGAACTTGACCAAAGCCGTAACCACCTTGCCGTCATATGTGGACTATGAAATTTTATTTTCTAAAAAAGAAATTAAAGACGGCATTCCCATTCTTCAACAATACCTTGAAAAAAGAGCTCGTGTGGAAGAGGAAGAGTTGGAGCGAGCACGTGAAGCCTCTATGCTGACCGAGCAATACGACTTCAGTGAATTGGGAGTGGACAGTTCTCTTGTTTTGGAACGTGCGATGAGAGAGAGTGAAACTTTTATAAAAATTCGCAGACGTCTTCAAGATGAAAAAAATTCTATTGAATCGGAAAAAGAAAATTATAGAAAAACTTTTGAACAAACACTCAAAGATATGCAACGAAAACTTCAAGCCTCGCGCGAGAATTTGGAGAATCTTAAAAGAGAACAAGAAGCTTCTACAAACCGAATTGAAAGCAACTATATAAGAAAACAACAAGCCGACGAAATTAAGAAACAAGAACAGTTGGAAAAAGACATTGAACACGCCACCACGAAATTTAATGACGAGCAAGAAACTCTTCAAAGAGAAATAGAAAAACGAGACCAAGAAATTGAAGAAAAACGAGAGTTCGTCGAGCAGGCAATGTTGCTGGAATTCAAACATTTTGCCAACACGCTGTATGAAGTTTTGACCGACAAGGCTAAGGAAGTGGGCAACCTTAAACTGGTGGCGTTGGCTCAGGAAAATGCTGACCTCAAAGCACTGCTCACTGACATTCACGGAGTTGGGCTAAGTGAAGAAGAACTTGACCCCGAAGACAGTCTTATTCAACCAGAGGAAATTACAACAAACACGCTTTATGAAATGTCGGGCGCAGAGGAGAGTGACTTGGAAGATGGCAGACAAACTTCCAAACTGATGGCGGCAGATGAAAACAAGCGAATGAAAGAAGAAGAAAAGAAAGCAAAGATTGCCGCTAAACAAGAAAAAGCAGACCTTGCCGCAGCCGCCAAAGCGGAGCAACGTGCAGCAAAGTTGGCAGTACAATCGGCTAGAAAAGAAGAGAAAGAAAAAACAGCACAAGCGCCCAGACCGACTGTCCTTCAAAAAGAAGAAAGCACAGTGCAAAAAGGAAATAAAAATGAGAAAGATATCGAATCGGACGAAAATGATTTTGACGTGTTTCCACAAATAAATGTTGCAAATTCTTATAAGTCAAATGAAAACGAAAACGACGAGATTGACGAAGAAAACGATGCAGATTTTAACAGTCAAGACTACCGAGAATTTGATGTAACCGATGCAAATGAATTAAAAGACGAAGAAGAGAATGAACTTATCGACGAAGATGATTCAGAGCGTGTTGAAAATGATAGAAACGAAACAGAGGATTTCGACGACCTTCAAAAACAGATTGACGAAGAAAGCGACCGCCTTCAAAGAGAAAAGATGGAATTTGAAAATGATTTGAACGACACCATTTTAAAGATGAGAAAAGAAAACGACTTAGACGAAAAAGAAAGTAAATTGGAAAAGACAGAGCCACAACAGGAGAAGGTAGAAACTAAGAAAGAGAAAATGTCTGAAAGTTTTGACGATGAAAAGAACAGTGTTGGCGAAAACGATAATGCTGACGAAGCTGCTGATGAAGCTGAAAAAAATGAGTTTGAAATAAAACGCAAGCCACCCGTCAAAAAGCCTTCTGCAAAAAGCAGAACGACCGATGATAAAGCAAGAAAACCACGAGCAACTTCTCGCAGAAAGGTGGAACGCCTTACCAGACGCTCGACCCGCAAAGAAGATGATGGTCCGTCCGAACTTGATTCGCTGAATGCAGAAATGCAAAAACTCTTAAAAAATTCAAACAAACGATAATATGCTTTTTTAAAAAACAGTTCAAGAGAAAAGGCAGTCCAAATAAAAAACAGTCCCGAAGACTGTTTTTTTGTGACTATATAAAGGGCTATGCTTTTTGTCGTGAATAGACGGTGAGTTCCATAAGTTTGCCGTGTCGTCTTGCGGCATCGATAGTTTTTTTGTTTATGAGAAATTCTTTTTTTATAATAATTTCGTTGTTAACGCCATAGACGGTGCGTTGCATCTTTCTGCCGATGAGAAAATCATTATTGCTACTGATTTTCTGTGGCAAAGGAAGAGAGTCTATTTTGAAATCTTTCGCAGTGGGCATATTTCTTACAACTTCCTCTTGTTTCTTCTCCGTTTCTATTGGCATTTTTGAGATGTTTTCGCTGTCATTTTCAATTTGTGGCGGGAGGATATAGACTTTTTCTTGACTTAAATTTTCTGTCATTTTAATCTGCGGGCGAAAGTCAGAGACTCGCACTTTTTTGTCTTGCATATTGACGACAATATTTTTGCCAACATTAACGATTTGGTCTTGACGAATGCGGTTTTCTTTTGTGATAAGAAAGTTTAGCGCAAGCGAATTGGACAGCTCCGCATCGCACACTGTGCCTAGAAAATCTCCTTTCAAAGAGTAAATTTCCAAATTCATCGGACTGAGTTCATTTGCTTTGCATTGGTTGAGAGTGGATGTTAGGGCAGAAGCGTTTTTTATGACAACTGCGGCATCACCGATGGAAAATATCTTTTTAGCATCGATGAGAAATTCGTCGTCTTCGTCGGAAAACATTTGCAGACTCGACACTCTTTTGCACAGGTCAGAAAAACATAAGTTTTTAACCGTCCCTTCAATTTTG
Organism: uncultured Christensenella sp.; assembly: GCA_964545115.1. GTDB lineage: Bacteria > Bacillota > Clostridia > Christensenellales > UBA1242 > UBA7862. The sequence goes on from CAZJEU010000055.1 coordinate 3,293, forward strand.
CCCGAAAAAAGATTGAGCACTTTTTTTGACACAATGTCGCTGAGTAAAATCATTTTGCCTCTCCCCAGCAGTTTTAAAATATGGACAAAACTGCTGTTAATACTTAAATATATGAGTTTGCGTGCCTAATTATTATTTGAATTGATAGCGTTTTTTTTACCTTTATGTTAGAATTTGAAATATGAAATGGTTTTTTGGGTTAAGCAAAATTTTCAGAAAAAAAATTAAGCTGGAAAAAACAGACGATTTGATTGTTTTTCATCGCCTTAAAAACTCTTTGCTTAAAATTGGCAGCAAAGTGGAAGTGCCCACAGGCTTCAATCTCGTGGCGGTGCATTATAATAAAGTGTGCGACGTGCTTGCCGAGGGCGACTATGAACTGGACGGGGTGACTTTGCCCAATCTTTTGAGATTTGCGCGAAAACAGGTGTCCAAAAAGGGGGAGTTTACCCCTACGAGCATTTTTGCAGATTTATATTTTGTGAACACTAGCACAAAAAACGACTATACCTTCAAAACTCCCAATTTCATCCGCACAAAAGGCGGGCAAGGCAAAGTTAAAATTCGTCTGGAAGGCTCATTTGAAATGCAACTGGTGAATGTTAAGCGTTTTATGCAAAATTTTTGTGATATTTACGCTATTTTGAAAAATAAAAAAATAAGACGAGACCTGTCCTTTTATGTGGGACGCTTAGTGGAAAGTACCTTTGATAAAACCGACTTTGTGTTAAGCGATTATTTGGCAAGACGAGGCAAAGTCGTTGATGCGATTATGGAGAATATTGGTGCTCTAGAAAAAGATTTGGGAATAAAAATCTCTTCTGTCATCATCGAAAGAGTGCTAGTGCCAAAGCGCTATCAATCGTCCAAAGGCTTTTTGCAGGATAATTCTGCTGCCGGATTTAACAGTGAAGAAGTGCTTAAAATGGTGGAAAACAGATTGAACAATCTGCAAGAAGATATGAGCGTCGTGTTTGCAAAAGGAAAGGAAAGTCAAACGCAAACAGCAGAAAACTTCGGACAATTCCCCCCTCAGATGCCAAGTGATTCTGCTGCGAACACGGATGACTTTTCGCAAAACAATACGGGTAGTGTTTTCCAAACAGAAAAAGAACCTTTTGTGAATTATAAGCCTGAAAGCCAAAGTGAACAGCAAAACTTTGCTTCGACCTTTGACCAAAAAGCACCAAATATAATTGCAATTCCAAACGATATGCAGGAAAAGGAAGAGAAGCAGATAGAGCAGGTTGATGCAAAAGAACCTTCTTTGCCAGATTCTGAACAGATTCAGTCGCAGGAATCACAACAGTCTTTAACGAAAAAAGAGGAAAGTTCACTTGTAACCTGTCTTTCCTGCGGAGCGAAAAATTTTGAGGGCGTTCAGTTTTGTTGTGTGTGCAAAAGTAAGTTGTGAGCAAAATG
>CAZJEU010000056.1:0-4676 GCA_964545115.1 uncultured Christensenella sp.
AGTTAACACCTATCAGCTACGCAAACAAATTGAAGCGATTAGTACACTAATGCGAATGCCTGTTGGCGAACACGCTAAACTTATAAAACTTTTTGAAAACAGAGAGCGAAGCGAATGGCAAGAACCAACAAGAGAAAGAATAAGTGAATGGTATGTAATTACTGACGAAACAAGAAGCGGTAGCAAAGAACAACGCCATTTTATCCATCAGGCAATCAATACACCCGATTTTGCGATTTTGGAGGGACCACCCGGATCAGGAAAAACAACCGTTATTTTAGAATTGATTTGTCAGTTAGCCAAACAAGGGAAACGAGTTTTACTTTGTGGCTCCACTCACGTTGCTATTGACAATGTTTTAGAACGATTGAAAGAAAAAAGGAGCGGGATTTCTCTTTTAGAGCAATTTCACATTTTACCAGTTCGCATAGGCGATGAACAACGTATTAGCGATGATATTAAAGAGTTTCAGATTAATAACTTGATTAAGGAAAATTCTATTGATGAAAGATTACTATTAGATTGTTCAAATCTGGTTTGTGGAACAACTATCGGAATTTTGCAGCATCCAATATTTAAAGAACGAAAAGGAGGTGCTTTCCAAGATAAATCAGGAAAATTGAGATACAATAGTTCTGAACCAATTGTTCCCGAATTTGACTATCTGATAATTGATGAAAGCAGTAAATCCACTTTTCAAGAATTTCTTGTTCCAGCATTGTACGCTAAGAAATGGATTTTAGCTGGCGATGTAATGCAACTTTCACCTTTTACCGATCGTGAAGAAATTGTTTCAAATATTGAACAATTAAGTATAGATGGTAAGCCAATCTCATACGAATTACAACAAGCAGTTTTCTACTTGCAGAAAGCTAAAGAACTTTTGCGAAGCAAACACAACAAATTTGTTTTGCCAGTGGATTTTAAAGTCATTGATAGCATTATTGATGAATTTATCAAAGAAAATGGCAGAAAAGAAGATTTTATCAGAAAAACGATATTCTTTATTTTAGACAAATCAAATGCCGAAGAGTTTGTTGATGATGGCAATATGTACTTTAGAAGTATTGATAATATTTCTATGTTGGAGTTAACCATCGCCGATTTAATTTTCATTGAATCAAGTTTATTGGAACAAAGCCTATACTTAATTCCCGAAAGCCATGCAATATTAAGAAGCACAAAGTGGGAAGAAAGCGAACACGCTTTTATTCACAATGTTTATCAGCAACAAAAATCATTTCAATACAGAGAAAAAGGTCGAGAATTTAAAAACAGTTTTGATATTGTTGAGTCTGTAAACACGCATTTCCTTGAAAAAAGCTGGGCAGAAGAAATAGCTTGGCGGGTTGACAGAGAACATCAAATTCGCCTAACCGAAAACAGCAAACTTAAAGGCAGTTACGGGAAAGCGATTGAGGAACTAATTCCAAAGACTTTAATAAAAGAATTAGTTGAAGAACAAATTAACCTAATAGCTGCGATGGCATTTCCGTCAATTTTGGAATCGTTGGTAAAAGGAATTTCGGGCAGAAAATTAAAATTTGAATCTACCATTTCAGAGGGATTTAAGTCTAATGATATTTCAAAACGCAAAACTACTTTGAAGTATCAACATCGTATGCACCCTGATATTTCAAAATTTCCTAGAGAGCAATTTTATAAGTCTGAAAACGCTTTATTGGACTTGGAGCATCCGAAAAAAATTAAAGATATGCGTCAATGGTATTATAATGAATATCCGTGTCGTAACATTTGGATTGATGTAAAAGGAAATGCCTTTAGAGGGAAAAATCCGAATGAAGTAAAAACCTTAATGAACGAACTCAAAGAGTTTTTGGAATACGCAAAATACAATGCACAGCCCGAAGGCAAAAAATGGTCGGTGGCTTGCTTAACTTTTTACAGAGGACAAGAAACTTTGCTGCGAGAGGAATTACAAAAATTCACAGGAAACGAAAACGGTTATTCCAATTTCAATATCACAAGCGGGAAACATCTGGTAAATATCAAATTGCACACAGTAGATAAATTTCAAGGACAAGAAGCAGATGTGGTTTTTCTTTCAATGGTTCAAACCAACCGAGACGGTTTTTTAGATAACCCAAACCGTTTGAATGTTGCAGTTACAAGAGCAAAATTTCAGTTGGTCATCATTGGTAGCTACGTGTATTATAGCCAAAAATCCAATTCAGAAGATTTACGTGTATTAGCCAAAAACACCCATAGATTATGAAAGTAACGCTAACTAAAAATATCAAACTCATTTCTGCACAAGCGTATTTACGTTTTCAGAAAGAAGAATTGCGTAAAGATATTCAGGAATATCTGAAAGGTAAAAAAAACTTTGAACCTTTTATTGAAAACCGAATTAAAGACTACTTAAAAAACATTGGCATATTTGACGAACAATATCAACTTACAAAGCTTGGCAATACCATAAAAGATTCAGGGAAAATGTTTGTATCCGAAGAAGGCAAATATCAAATTTGGTTTACTCAAAATGATTCATTCTTTAAAACCACCATTTTTTATTTCAGAAGATTGCAGCCAAACGCTAAAGATGAAATCCGCGATCAAATTTCACTTGACAGAAAAGGACATTTTCTTTTGCCAACAGAAGATAATAAATACACAAAGTTAAATTTGGTTTCAGATGAAGTTTTTGGCAATATAAATAACCATAACGACCAAATTCATTTTTCTTGGATTTGGGAAAATCTTTTAAAATCGCATTACGTTTTTAGCGGTCAGTTAGGAAAATCAGAAAGACAAACTAACATCAAAAGCGAAGCAATTCCAAGCGAAAAAGACATTCAAAAAATCATTTCTGAAATTTTGTTAGATTGGGACAAAGAACAAAAACGATATTGTATTCGTTTTGAAGGGTTGAGCGAACAAATGCTAACAACATTTGAAAATAAAAACTACACTTCAAAATGGAATGGCTTTGAAGTTCAAATTCAAAATTTGCCGTTAATGCCCTACAATATCGAAGAAGCAAAGAAATGGCGTGATTGGTTGCTAAATGAAAAATTAAAAAAAGAATATTTCAGTAAACCTGATTTTGAAGAAACAGCAATAGAATTAAACGAAAAGGAAGCGTTGGAATCTTTTGGTTTAGATATTCCAAAAATAAAAGACTTTGTTGAGAAAACAGAATCTAAGAAAGTGTTTTGGCATTTGAACGCCCCTGTGGACTTGAATCCGAACACGAAAATTAAACTTTCGTTGAAACAAAAACACATTGAACTAAGGCAAGGAGACAAGATTTCGTTTGCTGAGATTGTTGTAAAATTAGGATTTGACAATAGTTCTGTATTCGTTTATTATGACCGTTACGTATACAATCACAAACAACAAAGAGCTGTTTCAGCACTTGCAAAAGCAGTAAATAGCCCGAAGAAAATTGTCGTTACGGATTTGACACCCAAAGATAATAGCAGTGATTTTATTCAAAAGAAAGTGAAAGAAATTATTTTGAAAGATTGTAAAACCATTTTCAAAGGACGGTCTCCACACGACAGGTATTTGATTGCTTTCAATCAAAATGGAATGAGCATTTGGAACATAAGCAATTCTATTGACAACATTTCATTTTCAGACCGAAACATCAACGAAACAACAGTTGGCACAATCCGACAAAGTGTTGTCTTTACGCCAATCAGTAAAGAAATATTAGATAAAGATTTGTTGAACTTCATTAACAACGAAACGAAAGATGGCAACTAAAATACAATCCATTTCAAAAACAAAAACAGTTGATTATAGCAATGTTTTGTTACAGAATTTTTGGCGACAAAAATCAAATGTTTCTGCAAATCAGAATCACAAAAGCAAAATTGTAAAAACAATACAATCTGCACAGGAAGGTATTGTTTGCATACAAACAGAAACCTTGACGGATAAAGGTTTGATAAAACAAATTTTTGACATTGCTCAAAATTTGAAAGTGCGTTTTTACGTACTAGTCAATGAGTATTCACCAGAATTGGATTTGCTGAATGAAATTTGTTTGATACGTTACGAAGTAAAAAACATTGGTTCGTTTATATTAGTCAATCCTAATACCGATAAACCGCAGGGAGTCTTTTTTACGGGTCAACTCACAGAACAAAGTATTGCCGTTGCTCAACACATTTCAAGAAGTCTGGACACCAAAGAAACGGAAGAATTGTTTCGTCATTTCTGTTTTCAATTTTGGGAAAAAGCCAAAAAAGAAGTGATTGAAAAAGGAATGAAAAGCAATGTTATTTCAAAACCACTTGATGTATTTCACGATGTAGATGTATTTGGAGGAAAGGATTTTGTTTACGGTAGTTTGTTTGATTTCTCAGAAAATGCAAAACGAAGCGATTTGTCTGATAAACAAATTATTCAATTAAACAAGGAGACACAAATTCCAATTCAGATAAAAGCATACACGCAAAAGGACTTAGGCGAAAATATTTCTGAAAGTTTGTTGCCGAAAAGTGAATTTGAAAAAAAAGAGCCAAATTTTGCTGATGATGGAGTTTCTGTGAGTATTGAATATAAATGGCAAAACACTCCTTTTTACTTGCCCGAAGATGCAACGGAAAATTCGCTTTATGATAGATGGGAAAAGAAGCAAGAAGAAATTTTAAAAGCGTTGAATTCTATTTTGAATAAAATACAAGAAGCAGAAAAAAAAGAAG
>CAZJEU010000057.1:0-1860 GCA_964545115.1 uncultured Christensenella sp.
ATTTGTATGCTTTAAAAACGGCATAATAAAAATATGAAGCTTAGTCGAGCGGTTTCTTTAAGAATAAAAGAACTTTTAAAACAAAAAAATATGACTTTATATAAACTGGAAAAAGAATCGGGTGTTTTGCACGGCACTATGTCAAACATTATGTATGGCAGAAATAAAGGCATAACGTTAACCACCCTTATTCAGATTTCAAGGGGATTTGGACTCTCTTATCAAGAATTCTTAGACTCTCCTTATTTAGAAGAATCTAACTTGGATATAGAATGAATTAGAATGCGAAAATAGAGATTTAAAAACTTTTATTTAAAATGCAGAGATTGAGAAAGAAATCGGTGTTTTTTATTTGATAAATTGTGAATTTTTATGATTTTGTGGGAAGGGTTGTTGTGGACTTCATTTTTTTACATGGTTGAAAGCGGTTTGTTTTGGGTGTTTGTCAAAAGAGAAAAAGGAATTTTACAGATTTTACAAGATGAAAAATGAGTGGAGATGTGATATAGTTTGGATTATGAAAAAAAGAGAAGTTATACGTTGTTTTGAGGCGATAATTGATGAGCAGTGCGAAAGGTTGATTTTGGGATCTATGCCTAGCCGAGAGTCCAGACTTTGCAACTTTTATTATTCAAACCCGACAAACAGGTTTTGGAAGGCGCTCTCGTTCGTTTTTAATGAAGATTTTGTTAATGCAAGCAGTGGCGAAAAGAAAGCGCTGTTGCTGAAAAACAAGGTCGCTCTTTTTGACGTTTATGCCAGTTGTGAAATGAAAAAGGAGGGAAGCTCGTTTGATGGCGACATTCGGAACCAAAAATTTAATGACATTCCGAGCCTTATAAAAAACACTAAAATCTCTAAAATATTTATCACTTCTAAGAAAGCATATGAAGAATTTTTAAAGAAATTCAAAAAGGAAAGCTGTGAATTAAACCTTAAAATAGCATATTTGCCTTCTTCTTCGAGTGCAAATAGAAGTGTTTATAAAACCGATGAAGAGCTTGCTTGGAAGTGGAAAGAAGTGATATTGAACGAATAAAATTTTATCCGCTTATATAAATCCAAAGAAAGTTGATTATATCTTTGTGTGAGAAACTAGGGAAAGTTGATTGCACGAAGCGGCGAAGAGATGCTATAATTTTTAGTATAAATTTTGAAGTATCAGGAGAAAGGTTTTGGCGAAATTTGATTTTGAAAAGGAATTTAATAAGTTGATTGTGGATACTTTTCACAATATTTTGAAGGCTGAACTTAAAATGATAAACAACATCACAAAAGCGGGACTGTCTATGCGCGAAGTACATTTGCTGGAACTTGTCAGCGGCGGCGAAGCGAATGTCAGTTTGATTGCAAAATCCTTTGGAATAGCGCTTTCGAGCGTGACGGTGATGGTGAATAAACTGGTGAAAAGTGGTTATCTGGTTAAAATAAGGAGCAAAACAGATGCCAGGCATATTTGCTTGCAGCTGACCGAAAAAGGACAAAAGATAAATGACGAACACGAGAATTTTCACAAAAATATGATTGCGCGAATCTCCAAAAATATGACAGGAAGAGAAAAGAAGATCTTGGCTCAGGGCGTCAGCGCCTTGAACGAGATGTTTAAAAACGAATTTTAAAGCGGTGGCTTGCGGTTGTTTTTATAAGTTGAGTGAAAATAAAAAATTAGTCATTTTAGACAAATTTTCAACATAAATTAAAATAGTTAGTTAATCTAACTATTTTATTTGACATATTCTTTTTGATTGGCTAGAATGAATTATCTTTTGTTAGACTTGTCGTTTAACAGAAAATTTAAAAGGAGGTTAAAATGGATTTTGTAAGGAAAAATTGGGCAAAAATGGCGATTTCGCTGGTGGC
>CAZJEU010000057.1:1960-4641 GCA_964545115.1 uncultured Christensenella sp.
TTTGTCAACCTGATTGTCTTTGCTGCGCTTCCACTTGTGTATGGGCTCAAAAAAGTTTTCAAAAAAGCGTAAGTTTGATTTTTGAAACAGACAGCACATAATAGATAATTAATCATCTTTTAAATTTTTGAACATAAAAGCAGAAGGAAGAAATTCAGTCTGCTTTTTTTTGCAAAAAAAATATTAAAAAAAGGTGTGGAATGAATAATTTTGAGTATTTGAAAAATAACTAATGTATAACGAGAAGGTTTTGGTGAAAGAAAAAAGGTTTGTTAACAACTTAACAGGCAGTGTGGAGAAGTGTTTTAGAAACTTATTCTCGGAAAAAGGAGAAGAAAGATGCAAAAAATGATGGAAAAATATAGAGAGATGCCCATGGGGAAAAAGGTGTGTTGGTGTGTGTTTTTGGGGCTGCTTTGTCTGGCGGTGGTGGGTGCGGCTGTTGGATTTTTGATTCTTTGGATTTGGAACGATGTGGCAGCGGGGCTGTTTGGCGTGCGTACCATAAACTTTTGGGAAGCGTTGGGGCTGTTTGTCTTCTTTAACGACACTGACCCGCACTTTTGTGTTGGTGGTTTTAAGGTAAAAATCTTCCAGACTGCCTTTTTTCAGAATTTCTTTAACACTTTCGCTGGTGAGAATTTTGCCTCTTTTGATGATGGCGATGCGGTCGCAGACATTCTCTACCACATCGATGATATGGCTGCTGAAAAAGACGATGTTGCCTTCTTTTGCGTGCTGTTTCATACATTCTTTAACCTGAAAAATGCTGTGAGGGTCTAGCCCGGTGAGTGGTTCGTCCAAAATCCAGATTTTGGGGTTGTGGACGAGGGCTGAAAGAATGGTGATTTTTTGTTTCATTCCGTGGGAATAGGTTTTAATCTGATTGTCAAAAGCATCGGTGAGTTCAAAAAGATTTACATATTTTTTGATTAAATTATTGCGCATTTCAAGGTTGACATCAAAAAGGTCGGCAATATAGTTTATATATTGTCTGCCAGTCAGTTTTTCATAGAGAGCATAGCTGTCTGGGACAAATCCGATCTGCATTTTGGCTTGCATGGGTTGTTTTTCAACGTCGTAGCCACACACTTCAATGGAACCGCTGGTGATGGGTTGAATGCCCACCACGCTTTTGATTATGGTGCTTTTGCCGGCGCCGTTGTGCCCAAGGAAGCCGAAGATTTCCCCAGCGTGAATGTCAAGATTGGCATCTTTTACAGCATAAACCTCGCTTTTGCCATATCTTTTGGAAAAATCTTTAATGACCAAGCTAATTCCTGCGTCTTTGTTCATAGGTTCTCCTTTTGGACGACCGGCGAGAGCCACTGAAAGCGCCAGTGCGTCTGCTTTTATTTTTCTTTTTTTACCACTCATTTCCACGAGTAAGTCTTCCAGATTATACATGGCTTCGTATAGAAACCATACCATAGCGCCAATGCCTACATAAGTTAGGAAAAAAAGGATTTGATAGACGGGGTAGAAAACAAAATGTAAATCTCCGATGGAAAAACTTGCTGTGATGTTTAACAAATCTTCCGCCCATTTGCCCAATTTTTCGGCTACGAAATTGCTGTTTGTGAAGAAATAGTCGACGGTGCCATACTTGCTGAACCACGAGTTGCAGATGACTACAAAAACGAAATATAGGGCAAAGCCAATCATGGAATATTTGAAATGTTTGAACTTAGGGCGGTTGTAAAGCCCCAGCATAACCATTAAGATAGGCATAAAAAATGCTTGAAAATGATTGACAGAAAATTCTAATATGGAAGCTGAAAAAAGGTTGGATGCGTCGGAATAGTTGGGAATGGTAAGCGCAATGAACGCCCCAAAAACGTTTATAAAATATGTGAAATAAAACACTTTTTCCAATTTAAAAATAAGGCAGAGAGGCACAATATACATTGCGGTGTGGCAAAGGTGGATGGGAAGACTGTTAACATTCATAAAGTCGAGAAAGGTGTGTGCTTCGCTGAAATTGAGTAAGCCGCCTAAAGCATAAAATAAAAGAACCAATTTAATCTGGCGCAAATCCTTTTTTCGCATGACAAAATAGATGCCGATTGGCAGAAGAATTGAAATATAAAGAATAATTCGGTGCAGGCTGGAAAAGTCTTTAAGTTTTATTCCTGATGGATAAAGCCCAAATAAACCTTGAAGAGCATAAGTTGGAATTACCGCAAGGATCGCTGGAATTATGTATAAAAATGCTTTGCAATCTTGCTTCTTCACTTTGAAGAGTCCGTTTTCCAGAAAAACAATGAACGCATAAGAGATGATGATTCCCAATTCAAACGCCAAAAGAAGACTTCGAAGAGAAAAAACAGAGTAAGCTTCGGCGCCCACCACCCCCTGCGTTAAAGGAACAATGAAACCTAGGGAAAGCAAGGCTACAATGAGCGAATAGTATTTGATTAAAACAGTCATTTTGGAGCTTTTGAAAAAAGGATAAAGAACGACGAGTAAAACAACGGAAATGAGCATCCAGTTTAAGGCAAGCGACATAAAAGATAAAAATTCGCCACTGACAGCTGTGGTGGATAGCGCTATAATATCTTTTATTGCCATTCTGCCTAACATAAAGCGAAAAAAGAATATAATCGCCAAAGCAGAAGATAGAATAAGTTGAAATCGACTGAGATTTATCTTCTTAACTTTTAGAAAAAAATATAGACTGA
>CAZJEU010000058.1:0-4524 GCA_964545115.1 uncultured Christensenella sp.
TAACTCTCATAAATTTTCCTCAATTATAATTTATCATAAACAGATTGTTTTTGTCTTGTTTTTGACCTTAATAAAATTTTTTGTTGCAAAAAAAAATTAAATTTGCTAAAATATTTTTATTCAAATTAGCGAGTGTGGCGAAATGGTATACGCGCACGTTTAAGGGGCGTGTGGGAAACCTTGTGGGTTCAAGTCCCACCACTCGCACCATTGTCAATAAGAATGCGGTATGTAGCAGTTTTGGAAAAATTCGGCCTACCGCTTTTTTGTTTTTATACCCTAATTTATACCCTAAAAAATGCAAATTTACATGCAAAAACGTCTGTTAAATAGAGTTTTCTTTTATGTAGATTTATGTAGGTTGTTTGGGATTTTTTTGTTTTTCAAGCCGTTCGTTAAATTCTTTGATGCCTTCTTCCACAAAATGTTTTTGGTTGTAATCAAGATAGTTCAACAGCGCAAGAAGCTCTCCGACATGCACCATTTCTTCATCTCTGATATCAATCCACGTCTGTCTTGCCAGTTCGTTTGAAGTGGAGTGAGCGTGCTCGTCATATTGAATGATTGCCGTTATTTCATCAATCAAATCCTCTCTGGCTTTTTGAATGTTTGAAAACTCATCTGAAGCAAGTCTTCCTGCACGATCTTGTTGAAAACGGTTTTGATTATTTATTTGGTTTGTAAAAGGCGTTAACATTTTTCCTCCTAAATGAAGTTTATACTCTATATTCTTCAAAACATATTTTTGTGAATTTTCAGTTTTTTATTTAGATTTGTTTTCATAAAACTTTATTTATGTTAATATTTGTGCATCAATACTCATTGGTGACATAAGGCAATAACTTTTAAAATATGATAATAATAGAGCCTTTTTCCAAATAGAATCAAATATTCTTATTTTTCATAACAAAATTACAAGGGGACTGTATGAAATTCTTTCATCATAATTCCATAAGCGAAACACTTCACCATTTTAATACAACCGCAGAAGGACTCTCTAACGATGAGGCACTAAAACGCTTGGCAAAATATGGAGAAAATGCTTTAAAACCGCCCAAAAAACAAAATCCGTTCTTAAAATATCTGGCACAATTTAAAGACGTTATGGTGATAATTCTTATCGTCGCTGCAATAATTTCCGTCGTTTTCGCAATAATTGAACAAAATGCTTCGGGACTACTTGATGCAGGAATCATTTTCGGCATTGTAATTTTGAATGCTACTCTTGGCTTTACACAAGAAATTAAAGCAGAAAATGCTCTTGAAAGTCTTAAAAAGATGGCTAAACCTTTCACAAACGTATTGCGTGACGGAGAAGAGAGAAAAATCCGAACGGACGAGGTTGTTGTGGGAGATATTGTTCTTCTTGAAGCCGGAGACGTTGTTCCTGCTGATATTTTACTCATCGACACCGCCAGCTTGAAATGTGACGAATCTTCTCTAACAGGAGAAAGCGCAGCCGTAGAAAAAACTGCGGGAATAGTTTTGCCGGAAAACACTTCTCTTGGCGACAGAAAAAATATGTGTTTTTCTTCCACGGTAGTTGTCTATGGTAGAGGTGAAGGCGTTGTGGTCGCAACCGGACAAAACGCCGAGATTGGAAAAATTGCCACCTTGCTCACCAAGGAAAAGAAGGAAATAACTCCTCTTCAAAAAGGCTTGGCAAAACTTGGAGAAATTATTACATTTATAGTTTTGGCAGTGGCAATTATTATTTTTTTAGTAGATATCATTTTCGCTCATCATGGCTATATTGACTCCTTTTTAACTGCGGTTGCTATCGCCGTGGCGGCCATTCCCGAAAGTCTTCCTGCCATTGTGACTATAATTTTATCCATCGGTGTCACAAAACTTGCCAAAAGAAATGCCATTATAAAAAAACTCCACGCCGTGGAAACTCTGGGATGCTGCCAAGTAATTTGCTCTGATAAAACTGGCACAATTACTCAAAACAAAATGATAGTGCGCGAAGTTTTTATAGGAGAAAACTTCAAAAATATGATTGATTTGCAGAACGCAAATCATCTCAAACTTCTAACCTGCATGACTCTTTGCAACGATGCAAAAAAACAAAAAGGTGTTTTTCTTGGCGACCCCACTGAAACGGCTCTTTTACAATTCGCCGAGACTTTTGATATTAACAAACGAGGCTTAGAAACTAAATTCAAAAGAGTAGGAGAGCTTCCCTTTGATTCAAACAGGAAACTTATGTCCACCGTGAATATCTGTGGCGAAAATTATGTGCAATGGACCAAAGGCGCTGTGGACGAATTGTTAGACCGTTGCACGCATATTTATGACGATGGAAAAGAAAGAAAATTAACAATAAACGACATTGAAACCATCAAAAAGAAAAATAATCATATGGGAAACTTAGCTTTGCGAGTTCTTGCATATGCCACCAAAACATTAGATAAAGTGGAAGATAATCTTGACTCTCCACCAAAAAAATACGAAGGAAAACTTGAAGAAAAAAACCTTATTTTCTTAGGTCTTAGCGGAATGATTGACCCCCCTAGAGAAGAAGTATATGCCGCCTTGGAAGAATGCCGTTCCGCAGGAATGCGCGCAGTTATGATAACAGGCGACCATCACGACACCGCCTATGCCATCGCGAAAGAACTGGGGATGATTAAAAGTGAAAAGGAAGTTGTAAATGGCAGTTATCTAGATAAATTTAGCGATAAACAGCTGATTAAAGAAATCAATAAATATAATGTTTTCACACGGGTTAGCCCAGAACATAAAGTTCGCATCGTCAAAGCGTTGCAAGCCAACGGCAAAATCGTCGCTATGACTGGTGATGGTGTAAATGATGCTCCCAGCGTAAAAGCGGCGAATATTGGCATTGGCATGGGCGATGTGGGCACTGATGTAACCAAAGAAGTGGCAGATATGATTTTGGCAGACGATAATTTTGCCACCATCGTTATTGCTGTCAAAGAAGGTCGCCGAATTTTTGCAAACATTCAAAAAACTATTCAGTTTTTATTAAGTTGCAACATTGCAGAAGTGTTGGCCATCTTTACATTAACACTGCTTTTCCCCGCTCATCAGTTTTTAACTGCGGTGCAGATTCTATTTATAAATCTCGTTACAGACACTTTGCCCTCTATCGCACTTGGGCTTGAAGATTCTGAAAGTGACATTATGAAGAAGCCACCGCGCGACCCCAAACAAAATATTATCGGCGGACGCATTGGAGTTAATATTGTTTATCAAGGCGTGCTGCAAACATTGATAATTGTAATGGTTTATTTAATAGGAACTTTTGTTTTCAAATCTAATATTATTGCCACAGCAATGTCCTTTTTGACAATAAACTTCATTCAACTTTTCCATATGTATAACGTCCGAACCACAAAAAGCATTTTTTCAGAAAACCCTTTTAAAAACAAACTTTTAAATTTAGCTTTCATTCTTGAATTCGCTTTCTTGATGGTTGTTTCATGGATTCCAGAAGTTGCAAATGTCTTCGGAATTTACCATTTAAGTTTCCTTCAATGGCTCACCGTCTTGGGCAGTTCAATGTTCATAATTCCAGTGGTCGAAGTCGTAAAACTTTTCCAACGCATTAAAGATAAAAAACGAGAAAATAATAATTAAATCTAAAAAAAATATAGGCTACACTCTCTTTATTTTATACTTTTTTATTTTGATTTTTAAAGCATAAGTTTTATAATTAGTTAGAAAATAACTTTTGAGAGGTGAAATATGATAGTTCTCTTTTCTTGCCTATTTCTTTGTATTCTTGCCGTATTGCTGTTTTTATATATTCGAGTAAAAAAAGGTGGGGTGGAAGGCGTCGTCACAAAAGCATTGGCTTCTTTCACATTTTTACTTCTAGCCGTTTTTCTTATCGCCACTAAAACAGCTTTGAGTGTATATAGCAGTTATGCTATCGCTTGTCTAACAGCAGGCTTGATTTGCGGCTTAATAGGCGATATTTTGCTTGATCTTAAAGTCGTCTATCCCTATCATCAAGACAGATATCTGACCTATGGAATGTTATCTTTCAGTCTGGGGCATCTCTTTTATATTTCCGCCCTTGTGCTTCTTGTGCAAAACTCTATCAATCTTTTCGCTGAACAATGGATTTTTCTTTTAGTTTTCCTAGGTGTGGCTCTTTTGCTTACAATAACAATTTATTTAATTTCAAAAAAGGTACTTAAATTAAAATTTGAGAAGTTCACCACATTAGTCAATATTTACACTTTTATTCTCTTATTCACAGCTTGCCTTTCAGTTTATCTAAGTTTTATTTTCACCACCCTTCCATTATACATTTTGGCAATTGGATTCTTACTTTTCCTATTGTCTGACCTTATTCTTTCAATGCAATATTTTGGTGGGAAACAAGATAATAAAACTTTAATAGTTCTTAACCATTCTTTTTATTATCTCGCCCAAATAATCATTGCCGCTTTTATCTTTTTCATCTAAAAAGAAGCTTTGCTAAGTCTTTCCTTTTTTATATTAAAAATCTATTGCAAAAACACTTTCAGTTTTTTATACTACATTAGT